>CAZHQQ010000008.1:0-10716 GCA_964534925.1 uncultured Candidatus Saccharibacteria bacterium
ACCGGTATTACCAGCTTGAGAAGCTGACGTCCTAACCATTAGACGATAGGGCCAAAGATACTCTTAATAATTTCTTATCTCATCAACTATACCAGACATTTTCATCTCTTTTGAACCACTCACTAAAATAAGATCATCCTTTTTAATCTTTTCTTGAACTAATAATTTACCTTGCTCAATTGTATCAAACTTAAAGATTTTTTCAACATCCATGCCTTTTTCCTTTGCTTTTTCCGCAATAATTTTAGCCCCCGAACCAAATGTAATTAGAATATCAGCGAGAGAAGAAACTTTTTCTCCTACTTTTTCATAAACTTCAATTAAATTTTCTTCTCCAACTAAATTACCTAAAACAAGAATTTTCCTTCCTTCAAAAGGAATTTTTTCTATTACATCTAAAGATTCTATCATTGAATCCACGTATGAAGGATTTGAATTATTTAAAACCCATGTTTTTTTAATTCCTTTTATTAGTCTCATTTTCCCTTTTAATCCATGACAACTTTTAAGAGATTCCGATATTTTAATCAAGTTAAAATTAAGAAAAACACCCACAATCATAGAAGAAAGAGAAGCATAAATTTCTTCTTTCCCAAAAAGACCATCAAGCCAAATCGGAATAACCATTCTCTTAAAATTAAGCTTAAAATTGGTTCCAAAAGAAGGAGAATCTATTAAAACGGTATCGGTAATTCTAAAATCAGAATTTTCTTTAAAGCCAAAAGTAAATACTTTTGATTTAATGTCTTTTGGGAAAGGTTCTAATCTTTCATTATCTAAATTTAAAATAAAACACCCAAATGAAGGCAAGGATTCTATAATTTTATTTATCTTCTCTATGTCTTTTTCTTCTTTCTTTTCTTTAAAATTATTAAAAACAAAGATTGGCAAGATCGATTTTCTGACCATCCAATCGACATTATCTAGATTATGAGATGCACTTTCAATTATAATAAATTTATTACTAAAAAAGGAAGATAAGATAACTTTTATCAAAGTTCTTTTGAAATTTAGATTCTTAATTTTAATTGCAGGAAGAGAACGATACTTTAAACACTGATAAATTGACTCAGAGGATATTTCTCTAAAATTTCCAGATACAATAATCAGTCTTGGTCTTCTTAGTAAGAAAATTAATTTTGAAAAAAGATAAATCATATTTTTTAATAATCAGGAGGAATTTCGAGATAATCTATAATATATCCAGCAAGTTCTTGAAAAATTGGGATAGCAGAATAACTTGCAGTCTTTGCAGCTGGATTATCTAATTTTACTAAAACGAGAAATCTAGGATTAAAAGCAGGAGCATATCCGATAAATGTCTGCCATGTTTCATCAGAATATCCTTTTCTATCTTCACCTAATGAAGCATAAGAAATCTGAGAAGTGCCTGTCTTCCCCGCAATATAGTAACCAGACACTTGGGCTCCTTTGCTAAATCCATTTTCAACTACACTGACAAGCATAGCCGTAACCTTAGAAGAAGTCATGGGAAAAATTATTTTTCTCTCTTCTGAGACTGGTTCTAGTTCTGTAACCTGACCATTCTTTACCGTCTTTTCAACTATATAAGGATTTATTTCTTTTCCCCCATTGGCAATAGCAGAAAAGGCCCTGACTATCTGAATAGGAGTCATCTCAATGCCTTGTCCGAAACTTGCTGTTACAAAATTAACATCATATCCTTTTTTAAATTCTTCATTAGACGAATAAGATTCACCTGCTAAATCAATGTTGGTTTTCTTAAAAATACCAAAAGATTCAAGATATCTTGAGAAATCATCATGGCCTAGTTTTTCTTCTGCGAAAACCGCTCCTGTATTTATTGATTTTTCAAGAACTTCAGTCATTGTAATATTGTTACCGTAATTTCTTTGTTCGTAATTATAAATGGGCCATCCTCCAATTAATAACATCCCAGGGTCATCATAAGTCGTCTGGGGAGTAATTTTGTCTTCATTAAGAGATGAAGACATGGTAATTGCTTTAAAGATAGAACCCGGCTCAAATAATTCTTGAATAGCATTATTTTTAAAGATTCCTAAATCATAAGAAGAATAAGAGTTAGGGTTAAAGCTAGGAAAATCAGCCATGGCAAGAATTTTTCCCGAATAAGGGTCTGCCACTATAATTTGTCCCCCTCTAATATTATAATTTTCTTCTGCTTTCTTTAAAAGTTTTTCTGCCTGAAATTGTATATTGTAATCTAAAGTCAAAACGAGATCAGAGCCTTTAATCTCATTCTCATTAAAAAATGAAAGATATCCCCCATGACTTTTTTTACTTTCTAAAATTCTTTCTTGCCCCCTAAGCTCCTCATCATAATATTCTTCAATCCCATATTGCCCATCTCCATCTTCATTTATAAATCCTATTACGTCAGAGGCAAGTTCTCCATAAGGATATTCTCTAATCTTTTGGTCAGAAATTTTAATTTCTTCAATATCTGATTCTTCTAAGTTTTTCACTTCTTCTGATGTTAAATCTTCTTTTAAAACAAAGAAGCCACTATCTTTTTCAAACTCCAATAATAAATCTTCTTTGTCTAAATTGAGAATTTTACTTAAAGAGTCAGCAATTTCTTCCTTTTTCTTTATTTCATCCAAGAAAAGAAAACAAAATTTTCCATCTCTATTTGTCCCTACTGGATAAAGATTTTCATTTTTATCTTTTAAAAATATCTTCCCTCTATCACCTTGAATTTTCAAAAAATTATTATTTTGCCCTTGAGCTAAAGCGCTATAAAAATCAGCTTTGATAACTTGAAGAAAAAACAAGCGTCCTATAATTACTCCTGCAAAAATAAAGATCAAAAATAATATTAAATTTATAGGCCAATTTTTCATTAAAAAGGTTTAAAGAAGAAAAGACGGAAGGCAATTAAAATCCTTCCGTATAAAAAATTCTTATTTTCCCTCGATTGTTTATTTCGATACAATAGTGCTTTCCGAAACTCTAAGATAATGAACTTTACCGACTTTCTCAAAATTTGAATTATCAACTAATCTTTCCGCTTCTTCTAAAGAGCTGTTTTTAGAAAGCTCTACTTCTAAAAGTTTGTTATGATGTGAAAGTTCTGTTATTTTTGCCTTAAATTCAGAAGCCATATAGTCACCAGAGGAAATTTTAATCACTTGGGAAAAACAGAAAGAGCAAAATATAATAGATAAAACTAATTCAAAAATCCAGAGATTACTAAAAGTTATTATTTTTTTTAAATGTCTGTGATTCTTTTTCATATTAATTAATAATAGCTGCTCTAAGTTTAGCTGACCTTGACCTACGATTAGTTTTTATTTCTTCAAAATTAGCAATTACAGGTTTTTTTGTTAAAATTTTAAGATTACCTTTTTTAAAATTATCTCTAAAGAAATTTTTAACGATTCTGTCTTCTAGGGAATGGAAAGAAATTGCGACAATCCGACCTCCCTTCTCTAAAATATCCATTGAATCCTCAAGTCCTTTCTTAATTTCTTCTAATTCTCTATTAACTGCGATTCTCAAAGCTTGGAATGTTCTCGTAGCAAAATGAATTCTTTGATGGTGATACCAACCAGGAGTTGACTTTCTAATAATATTAACTAAACCAACGGTTGTTTCTATTAAATTTATTTTTCTTTCTTCTACTATCCCAGAAGCAATTCTCCCTGCAAATCTCTCTTCTCCGTAATCTTTTAAAATAGATTTGATTTTTTCATAGCTCATTTTGTTTAAAATCTCATCTGCTGTCATATCTTCCTCAGAGTCATATCTCATATCAAGAGGTTCATTATCTTTAAAAGAAAATCCTTTCTTACTTTCATCTATATGCCAACTCGACATACCAAAATCAAATAAAACACCATTTACAGGACCGAAATTAGCTTCCTTTACTATCTCCTCTAGATTTGAAAATCTTCCTTGTCTAAGTATCAACCTTTCTTCTTCTTTCTTAACTCTCTTAATCATTTCAGGGCTTCTATCGATCCCAAGAATTTTTCCTTCAGGAATATTTTTTTCCAAAATTGCAAAACTATGTCCTCCTTCCCCGAAAGTGCAATCTACAAAATTTTCATTTGCCTTTGGATCTAGATAAAAAAGAACTTCTTTTTTTAAAACAGGAATGTGAGTCATTTATATCCCAAGGTTTTCAGCCATCTTATTCACTGTCGGTTCCATCTTTCCTTTGTATTCATTCCATCTCTTTTCATCCCAAAGTTCCATCTTATTTGAAAGACCAATTACAACAACATTCTTTTCTAAAAAAGCATAGTCCCTTAAATTATCAGGGACTAATATTCTTCCAAGTTTATCAAGATCAACATCGGTAGCTCCAGAAAGCATAATTCTAGCAAATCCTCTCGCTTCAGGTTGACCCGTTGGTAAACCTTCTAACTTTTCTGCTGTTTTGTCCCATTCTTTAAGAGGATAAACCACAAGACAATTATCAAGACCACGCGTTATGACCGCCTTCTTACCTAAGGTTTTTCTCAGCTTTGATGGAATAGAAAGTCTTTTCTTGTGATCGATTATATGGTTGTATTCTCCTTTAAACATATATTAGTTATCCACAGATATGATAAGTTTTCCCCACAGTTATCCACAATCACTATCTCTGCCCCCATAATACTCCACTTAATATCACTCGTCAACCCTTCTAAACCACCTATTTATCCACAACCAGTAAGATCGACTATCAGTCCCCCACTGTTTACAAAAATATCCTTTGGTGCTATTATTAAACCGTTATGAAAAAAGATATTCATCCAAAATATTACCCAAAAGCAAAAGTTCACTGTGCATGTGGAAATACTTTTGAAATTGGATCAATCATGCCAGAACTAGAGATAGAAATATGTTCTCAATGTCATCCATTTTACACTGGGAAAGAAAAGATAATTGACACAATGGGCAGAGTTCAGAAATTCAGACAGAAGGTAGAAAAAGCAAAAAAGGCAAAAAAGAAAAAATAAAATGGAACAGGAAATTTCTCCTGAAGAAAAATACGAGAAAATCATAGAACAACTCAGTGACCCTGAGTTGGTTTCTAATAGAAAAAAATTAGGAGAACTGTCAAAAGAGAAAAAACAACTTGAAGAAATAATCGAGGCTAAGAAAGAATTAGAAAAAATAGAAAAACAGATTAAAGAAAATAACGAAATGATTAATTCAGGTCAAGATCCAGAACTTTCCCTTTTGGCAAAAACAGAAATTGAAAGTCTTAATAGAAGAAAAGAAGATTTAGAAAAAATAGTAAAAGGAATTAATCAAGAAAATTCAGAAAGTAGCATCAATTCAGTAATAATAGAGATAAGAGCTGGAACAGGCGGAAAAGAAGCAGCTCTTTTTGCAGGAGATCTTTTTAAAATGTATTCAAAATATGCTCTTTTAAAAAATTGGGAACAAAAAACTCTTAATTCTCACCAAGATGAACTTGGAGGATTCAAAGAAATCGTTTTCCAATTGAAAGGAAAAGATATTTGGTCAAAAATGAAATATGAAGGAGGAGTCCATAGAGTTCAGAGAATTCCAGAAACGGAAAAATCAGGAAGAATTCATACCTCAACAGCTACGGTTGCCGTGCTTCCAAAAGCAAATAAAACAGAATTAAATATCAAACCTGATGATTTAAGAATAGACCTATTTCGATCATCTGGACCTGGAGGTCAAAATGTAAATAAGAGAGAAACAGCTGTGAGGATAACTCACATTCCTTCAGGGATAGCTGTAAGCTCTCAAACCGAGAGAAACCAACTCCAAAATAAAGAAAGTGCAATGAGTATTTTAGAAGCAAAACTTTTAGAAAAAAAGAAAGAAAAAGAAATAGAAAAGACAGGATCCAAAAGAAAAGATCAAATAGGACAGGCAAAAAGAGCAGAGAAGATAAGGACATATAACTTCCCTCAAGATAGAGTCACAGAACATAGAATAAAAAAGAATTGGCATAATATAGAAGGAATAATGGAAGGAGACATAGAACAGATAATTAAATCTCTTCAAAAAGATTTAGAAGAATAAAAAAAAACAGAAATCAAGTTTCTGTTTTTTTGTTTTTGTTCGGTTGAGTTCAAAACTCAACTAATTTTATTTAGAAAATCATATTCTCGCAACTATCAGACATATATCCATTATCAAGAAAATCTTGATGACAAGAAGCTAATTTAAGCACGCTAGTTTCATACCATTTACACCAATAAGTTCCCCTTGGAGAACCACAGAAATAAGTCTGGACAGCATTTCCTTCTGTTCCGTATCTGTTTTGACCATCTTTCAAATAAAGACTTGAAGCTAAGGAAGCATCTCTCATGTCCCATGGATCAGCAGATAATCCTGTAATATTCTTAACTTTTTCTGCATAACCAGCTCCTACCCAAGTTGAAGGAATAAATTGAGCAGGTCCCATCGCTCCACCCCAACCAATACTCATAGGACAAGAAACGAGAGTTGTATACGGATCAAGATTTAAATTTTTGTCCTTATTTAAATTATCAATAATGTCAAGAAAATAAGAGACATCTCTGGTAGGCTTCATAACTCTTGATAATTTCTCTCCGGTACTAACCTTTATGCCATCTCCCGTCTTCGGATCCTTAAGAAAACATTGACCGACATTTTTCCCAATGGCTGATTCTTGACTTAAAACTCCAAGTAACAGGGCAGGACGAATACCTGTTTGGGAAGCAGCATATTTCGCAATTTCTATTGCCTCCTCATAGGTCACATCTTCTCTCACACCTACTAATTTATAAATCCTTGCCATAACTTCAGCTGTCTTTTTGGAAGTTTCTTCTTTATCTCTTAAATATTTTTGATATTCTGTTTCGGTAAGTTTTAAAAAATATTCTCTTTCCTGTCTAGTCTGCTCACTTTCTGATTTTTGAAAACTCTGAATAGAAACTAAATCTTCTAAATCCTGTCTTTCACCACCTAAAATTCCTTTCTGATCTTCTAAATAAGTTTTTAAGCCTTTAATATTGCCAAGAAGATCTTTGTTTTTAGAAGAAAGGGCTTCTAGCGCTACTAAATCATCAAAAAAATCAGAAATATCATTTTTCGATAAAAATATTTCTGCGATTGACTGCCTGTCTTTTTCATATATTGTCCTTAAGATAATAATTAGTTTATCGCTTGACTCCATAATCTTTGAAGAAGTCTCATCAATACTTTCCTGAGTATCATTGATTTGGAAATTAATGTCTTTGATGGAAACATTTGATTGGTTAATTTGATAAGATAAATTTTGGATCTTATTTCCCAAAAGATTAATTTGACTATTTAATGTCTTCTTCTCTTCTTCTGTTTCTTCAATGTCTTCTTCGATCTGACTACTTTTATTTTCAAGATACTTTTGGCACTTTTCTAGAAGATCCCGACATCCAGAGGAAGAAATATTATCACATTCTTCATCAACCTTATCGATTGACTCACAAGATTCTAATGGGAAAGAAGCATTGACTGAACTTTCCAAACCTAAAAAGACTATGGTTACAGTAATAACCAAAGTTAAAATTAAAATCTTGGAGAAAGATGAATAGAAAGACATCCTAATTTCACCCTGTTAAATACTATCTGTGAGAATCAAGCGTATAAATCTTTATATGCTTGATTATTTAACGGGGCAAATACTATTTATCCTATCAAATAATTTACACAATAAGTCAAAGCTAAAACTTTCACGGAATTTGTATGTTTTACTAAAATATTTATTTTTCTTTTTTCTCCTCTTTTTTCCCTTCTTCTTTCTTCTCTCCTTCCTCTTCCTTCTTCTCTCCTTCTTCAGCTTCTTCAGCTTCTTCAGTAACACCTGCACCTTCCTCAACTGGCTTACTTAATTCCTCCTCAACATTCTCTGGTGCAGAAATAGAAATTATAATTTCATCAGGGTTTTTCAATACTTCAACATCATCAGGGATATTTAGATCTTTAACTAAAATGACATCTTCTAAGTTATCCATCCCTCCTATATCAACCTTGATTTCTTTTGGAAGTTTTTGAGGAATAGCTTTAACTTCTAATTCCTGAACATGTTTGATCAAAGTCCCCTCAAAATCCTTTACAGCCTTTGATTGACCTTCAAAAATTAAAGACACTTTTGCCTCAATCTTTTCTTCAAGATTGGGTTGATAAAAATCGACATGAATAAAATCACCGCTTAAAGGGTCTTTTTGAAAATCATGGATTAAAACAGGGACTTCCTGATTATCAATTTTAAGTTCAATAAGGGAACTTGATCCTGATTCCTTATATATTTTCTCAAAATCTTTATAATCGAGTTCTAAAAGCTTATTCCCTATTTTTTTACCATATAAAACACCGACAAGTTTCCCCTCTTTCCTTATTTCAGAAACCTTTTTCTTAGAATCTCTTATTTTTACTAAAAGTTTTAACATATTTTTAAATAAAGATATTTTATTTTAATTTAATTGGAATATATTTCCTCAATTAAGTCAGCGGTATCTTCTACTCCTAACTTTTTGAATATCAGAGAGAACTTTTCCTCTAATTCTTCCGATATTTTATCAATATTTTCTTGAGGAATCTGCCAAATCTTTTCCTTAAAAGGGCCTAATGCTTTCTTTCTGTTCCTATACATAAATTGCTGTTCAGTTTGGTCTTCTCTCTTCTTTGAAATTAATTGATTATTAACCCATTCATACATTTTTTCCTTTAACTTTTGAGGAAAATATAAAGAGTCAAACACTATATTTTGAAAAGCAGTGGCTAAATGAATTTCCACTGCCCCCGTCTCTGGAAACTTATCAAAATACTCTTCTGGTAAGGTCGAGGAACCATGCTGAACTGCTCCACCCATACCATATTTTCTTGCTTGAGAAGAAAGACTCTTTAGAGTTTTAAAATCTATATTTGCTTTTACAATCTTCCCAGAAGAATCAATTATTCCTCCATGTGAAGCTCCCGTCTGAACTGAAATCTTACTGAGTTTTTTCTTTTTGCCCAGCTTATCCATCTCCTCATTAAATCCTTCCATAAAAGACCTTAATTCTTTTGTATTACTATTATTACCCCCAATTTCTCCTATTTCACCTCCAATGGAAATTTCAATTGGGTCTTTGCTTGAATAATTTTTTTGAAAAAACTCTGACTCCATATCTCTTATACAAGAGGCTAGCTCTGCTGTCAACTTATAATTATACTTCTGTTGAAGGTCTAATTTCTTTTCTTCTAACATTACAAGAGTAGAACTATCAATATCAATATTATAAACTCCGGCTCTAATTGACTCTTTAATCAATGTTTTTAATGCATCAACCTCTCTTTCTCTTTTTTTTGAGAAAAAAACATCTGACTTAACCTGAAAATGATCTCCTTGGAAAAAAAGATGGCCCTTAAAATCTTCCTTTAGGCCTGCTGCCAAAATCGTGGAAACATATTCAGACATTTCTTGCTTCGTGTATCCTATTTCAGAACGAGCTAATTCAAAAATAAAAGCTCCTATCCTTTTTTTTCCAACTTGACGGAAAATAGATCTTGCTACATCAAAGGTTAAGGTCCTAATATTTATAGCAGGAACAGTAAATCCCGACCAATGATTTTTTGATCTTTCCTCATAAAGCTTCTGAGTTGAGTTTAGTTTTATTCCTTGTTCTTTTGCTCTTTTCCTTATTTCTTCTCTTGCTTTAATACTCCCCTCAAAAACTGATTTTTTTACTAAATTTTCAATAGATCCATTCATTTTAATTGAAAAATACTGAAGCTGTTTTATAGACTTCACTATTCACCTTTTTTCCTCCCTTCATCCTAGAAAAAGGCACAACTATTATCTTATCCCCCTTAAGACCAATCCCTACCTGAGAATGACCCTTAGAAGCTTCCTTTACGGCCTCAGCCCCCATTCTAGCCCCTAGAACCCTATCAAAAGCCGATGGCACTCCTCCTCTAACTATGTGACCTAAATTAACCGATCTTGTCTCAACTCCAGCCTTGTCTTTAATTAATTTAGAAAGTTTTTCTCCAACACTTGCATTGTCTTTAATTTTAACTCCTGATACCTTTTTATTTAATTTAGCTCCTTCGGAAACAACAACCAAACTAAATCTTTTTCCCTTTTTTGTTCTCTTTTCAATCGTCTTGCAAACTTTATCAACATCAATTTCAAATTCTGGAACAAATATATAGTCAGCCCCTCCAGCCAATCCAGCATAAGAAGCAACCCATCCAAAATCTCTCCCCATTACTTCTAAAACCATCGCTCTATGATGAGAGCTAGCAGTTGTACGAAGATGGTCAAGAGCTTGAGTTGCCGTCTCAACGGCACTCCAAAAGCCGATACAAAAATCAGTCCCAAAAACATCATTATCAATTGTTTTTGGTATAGCAATAATAGGAAAAGTTTTGGGCAAACTTTTTCCTATCGTAAAAGTTCCATCTCCCCCCACAACAATTAAAACAGAAAGATTGAGCTTTTTAAAATTACTAACTATCTGTTTTTTCCCATCCTTTATTTTTAAAGGATTAATAGTACTTGAACCAAGCATCGTTCCCCCTTTACCCATTATTCCTCTGACATTCTTTTCTTTCAGCTCTCTTGATTGAATTTTACCTACTAGGCCCTGCCATCCATCCTCGATTCCCACAACCTCAAACCCAACTTGTCCAGCCTTTTTCACTACAGATCTAATCACAGCATTTAAACCTGGACAATCTCCCCCACCCGTAAGAATTCCAATTCTTTTTTTATTATTATTTTTCATATTTTTAAAAAATTATTAATTTTAT
>CAZHQQ010000008.1:10816-13375 GCA_964534925.1 uncultured Candidatus Saccharibacteria bacterium
AGAAATGAAGGAAAATATTTAATTTCTAAACTATCTGGAAAAATTTCTTTTCCTTCTTCTGTTTCACTTAAAATATATAAACGAGCAAATTCTTCTATGTCTTTCTTTTTAAAAATTATAGCTTTACTTTTTGCCTTTATCTGAGCCATAAAAGATTCTATTTCTTGGTTTGGTTCAGCTAAAGGAGAAAACTCAGTAATTTCAGATTCGATTAATTCATCCACAATTAAACTATCATTAAAGGATTTTTCTACAGTAGAAATAAGATAAGATTTACTTTCCAAAAGGGCTTTTTTAGAAAGAACACTCTCCGCGTCATTTAAATCACCTTGAGAAACTTTTAAACTTTCCCCACCACCACTCATACTTTCATAAGATTCTCCCCAATAATAGGAATATTTTGCAGTTCCCCTATAAACATAAATTGAGAAATGAGTCGGCTTAACGTCATATTCTGTGCCAGACTCAGCTGCAGCTACTTCTACGTCAACATAACTGGCAACCGTTTTTGAGCCTTCCTTTTTAGCTGCAGGAACAAATATCTTTGATTTTGACTTGAAAAGTTTTCCATCTCCAGAAACAAAACGAGTTCCTTCGGCCCAAGTTTCTGGCCAAGTAGCAAACTGATTAAATAAACGAATAGTTCCTTCGGCTTTTTCAAAAGAACTTCCCGAAGAATAAAATTCTTGAGAAACGACTTTATCAACTTCAACAATTTCTCCTGGAATAATTTTCTCTGTGAAATTTAAATTATTTATATCTGCGTCAATATTTATATTTGCCTTAAGTGTAAGAATATCCGTTTCAAGCCAGACATTAACTGAAGCTTTAGGCTCTGTGGAAAAATAAAAAATCCCTCCTAATGCTAATAAAAAAATGAAAGGGATGACAAAAGCTTTCTTTAAAAAAAAGGTATTTTTTTCTTTTTTTTCTTCCTTTTTAAATAATTCCCCCTCTTCTTCTGGAGGGATAATATCGTAAATCTTTTTAATCATAAAATAAAAAAATCAATTTTTCTTATATTTATCATTATAAAGCATTCTCGAAATGCATTCAATAAAAAAAGAGAACCGTTTGTAAGATTAGGGTAAAAGGTTCTCTTTATTAAAAAGGTAATTTCTTGAATTTGTATCTTAGGATAGTCCAGATAGCCATCAGGCCATCCTTAAATTTTATTTTTTTCCCTTCGTTAAAACTTCTTGGATAATAATTGATAGGAACCTCTTTTATCTTATATCCTTTTCTTAAAATCCTAGCCGTTACTTCTTCGCAAAATTCAAAACCATCTTCCTCGAGACCAATGTTTTTGATAATGTCTGTCCTGAAAAGTTTATAGCAAGTATTGATATCAGTAATTTTCGCTCCGTATAAAAAATTAAAAAGAAAGGTTAAGGTCTTCCCTGCTAAGAAAAATAAAAAATATCCTCTTTGCGTTTTCCCTAAATTACGAGAACCATAGATAACTTGATAATCTTTATCAATTGACTCCAGAAGTAAAGAATAATCTTTAGGCTCATATTCTAAGTCGGCATCTTGGATTATTACAAAATCACCTGTCACTTTTTTAAGACCTGTCTTAATAGCTCCCCCTTTCCCTATATTTTTTGGATGCTTCAAAAAAGTAAAACCAATCTTATTTTTTAAACCATCAAGAATATCTCTTGTCTTATCCTCTGAACCATCGTCAATTACAATAATTTCTTTTTCGTACCCTTTAATTTGAACATCAGAAACTTTTTTTAATAACTCTTCTATTGTCCTCTCCTCATTATAAGCTGGAATTATTATACTTAATTTCATTTTTTAAATTCAATTAGATTGTTGATATTTTTAATTAATTCTTTGACACTTTCATCTCCAGGCCTAATCTCTTCGATTCTTCTTAAAATTTCTATTGTTTCTTTATAATCTTCTCTCTCAAGATAAATATTTACTAAAGCATTATATGAGAAGATAAATCCAGGGTCAATCTCAATAGCCTTTAGAAAATTTTCTTCAGCTAATTCAATCTCTCCCATATTCTTATAAGCGTTAGCCAAATTATGATAAGCAACCGGTGCTGAAATATCAACATCAATTGCTTTTTTGCATACTTCTTCCGCTTTTTCGTATTCTCCTATTTTATTATACTCCATACAAAGATTATTGATGATTCTATAATTATCCGGTGAAAAAGATAAGGTTTGATTATAAAAAGTTATTGGATCTTTCCATTCTCTGTTTCTTCTCATTGTCAAAGATCCTAAAAAGATTAAAAAAATAATTATTATTATTAAAAAAACTTTTTTTAGACAATCTTTATTCTTAACAAATTCTTTTCCTATCCATATTAACGAAAGAAATATCCCTACCATTGGAAGATAAAGCCAATGTTCGTAAAGAAGTCCGTTGATTGGGACAAGGATGTTTGAGGTTAAAAAAAGACCTGTAAAAAACCAAAATATTCCAAAACTTACAATAGGTAATTTTTTTAAATTTAAGAATGCTAAGATCAGCAACCCGAGAAATAAAACTGCTCCCGAAATAACAGGAAAAGAATTAAAAGAAGTTGCAATTCCA
>CAZHQQ010000009.1:0-12782 GCA_964534925.1 uncultured Candidatus Saccharibacteria bacterium
AAGCCGGTAGAGGTTTAACTTCGACACCTTTAAATTTAACTGCCTTTTTACAAGGACAGTTTTTTGGTATAATAAAAAAATAAAGGTTATGAAAATTAAAAATAAATAATATTATGATAAAATTTTCAGAATTTAAAAAGTTTTTTCTGTTCAGTTTAATTGGGAGTTTAATAGTTTCAGCTTTGGTTGCAGTGGTTACTGTTCTCGTAGGAGAGTTTGATGAAGTTGCGGGTAGGGTACTCTTGACTCTTTCGATGGTTGTCATGCATTCATTAATTAGTTTATTCTTTATATGGAACGATGAGAGAAAAGACACATTTGAAAAATTAAGTTTTTTTATTAATGTTTTATTTGTTCTCATAGTGATTAGTTTTTTCACTTCTATCTTTGGTATTTGGGAAATAATCTCCGGGAAGATAGTTTGGCGTTTATATCAAACCTATTTCGTATTTGGATTTGCATCTTTACATAAAGATCTTTTATCTAGGACGCTGGGAAAAAAGAATTATATAGACAAGATTGTCTATGCGAATTATATTTTTATAGTTTCAATAGTTCTGATGTTGCAATTAGTAATATACACGGAGAATCCTTTCAAATCATTAGCAGAAATGTTTTTCAGAGTTTTAGGTGCGACTGCTATAATTGATGGGACTCTAAGCGTTTTAACAATTATTTTTTACAAACTCTATATACATAAACATCCAGAGATACAAAACTCTCTCCACGAAGAAAGAGATCAAAAAAGTAAAAAAGGACTACCTGTTTGGCTATGGATTTTAATAATTTATCTAGCTCTCCAAATGATAATTCCTTTGATATATTCTGTGTCTAGATCGTTATTCTAATTATTTTAGTAATTTTTCTTGATAAGATTGGGGAGTGTCGAGGTTAAACCTCAACACATTTAGATTTAGTTGGTTTTTTGATATAATAAATATATGAAATCTATATTTGACTCATGGACATTCAATGTATGGGAATTGGGAATCTTTAAAATAAGTGCAGTTTCGCTTGGAATTTTTATTGGTGCGTATTTCTCAGATTTTTTTAACAATTGGCTAATCGAATTGTTTATTCTTTTTCTCATTGGTTGGGCATATCTTGCTGTTACCAGGTTGAGATATCTACGAAAATTAGATAAATAAATAAATAATTTTATGAAAATTTTCAAAACATGGACATTTCGTTGGTGGGAAATAGGTTTAATTAAGTTATGCTTACTCTCTTTTGGTATCATCTTGACCCTTTATTTCTATAATTATCTTGTTGGCTTGTTATGGCTTTGGTGGATATTTTTTATCACGACTACAATTTATTGGCTTATTAGGATTATAAGAGAGAAATAGAACGGTTATAAACAGGAAATTATTTTTCATCCGAATCAGTTTTTTTAATATAATAATGACGGGAAAGAATATTTATAAATAAAAATTCTTAATATAAATCCTTGACAATTTAAGGTATTTATATTAATCTAATATTAGTATTTATTGTTATAAAAATTTGTCCTTGCAGTTCAGAGAAAGAGCGTCTTTTTAGACAAAATGAGGTTGTGGGTTGAATCCCTACCGGGAACGTCAAATTAAAAACAGTGATTTTGATAAAATTAATATCACAATATATCACTGGTTTTTTTTTCTTGGGATGATATATAACATAAATATTATCTAAAAGAATTTCTTTAAGCTTCGATAGAATCTTAGAGGCAAGAATATGGAAATAAGAAATATTGCAATTATTGCTCATATAGATCATGGTAAAACAACTTTGACTGATACTCTGATGCATCAGGCAAAAATGGCTGACGAAAACGTCAGTATGGATTCGGATGCATTAGAAAAAGAGAGAGGAATTACCATTTATTCAAAAAATACATCCTTAATATATAAGGGTACAAAAATAAATATTGTTGACACTCCAGGTCATGCTGATTTTAGTTCGGAAGTAGAGAGAATCTTAAGATCTATTGATTCTGTCTTGCTTTTAGTGGACGCTCAAGAAGGACCTATGCCTCAGACAAAATTTGTATTAAAAAAATCACTGGAACTTAATCTGAAACCGATAGTGGTAATCAATAAAATAGATAAACCAGCAGCGAGACCGAATGAGGTTCACAATATGGTGCTTGAATTATTTATGGATTTGGGAGCAAGTGATGAACAACTTAATTTTGAGACAATTTATGCTACTTCCAAACATGGGATTGCAAAAAGAAATTTAGATGATGAAGAAAAAGATCTATCTCCGCTTCTTGATTTGATATTAGAAAAAGTAAAGCCAGCTTCTAATAAAGAGGCGAATAAAAAACCGTTAAGGATGCAATCTTTCAATCTTGCTTACGATAACTATGTAGGAAGAATGGCTGTTGGTAGAATATATGAAGGAAAGGTAAAAAAGGGCATGACTGTGATCGTGAAAGAAGCTGAAGATAAATATAGGACAGGTAAGATAACTAATTTATACACTTTTTATGGGTTAGAGAGAAAAGAAGTTGATGAGGCAGTTGCTGGTGACATTGTAATGGTGGCAGGATTACCAAATATATATATTGGAGAAACAATTTGTCAAAATAAAGACCAAGAAGCATTACCAGCCATTAAGATTGATGAGCCAACGATTTCTATTGATTTAATGGTGAATAATTCTCCTTTTGCTGGTAAGGAAGGAAAAAATGTAACTATTAGCAAACTAAGAAAGCGGTTAGAAAAGGAATTGGAAGTTAATGTAGGACTAAAAATTGATTTTGATACAACAAACGGACGCTATAAACTTTACGGCAGGGGAGAATTGCACATTGCTATTCTTTTGGAAAATATGAGAAGGGAGAGTTTTGAGATGCAAGTTTCTCAGCCAAAGGTAATTATTAAAGATGAGGGAGGAATAAAAAAAGAACCATATGAGGAAGTAATTATAGATGTGCCAAAGGAAATGGCTGGCGCGGTAATAGAAAAATTATCCAAGCGAAAAGGTAGAATGATTGATATGAAATTAGAACAAAATAATCAGAGATTAATTTTTGAAATCCCGACTCGTGGTGTTTTAGGTTATAGAGGAAATTTTATCGTTGACACAAGAGGCGAGGGTATTTTCACTAGTCGTGTTATTGGATTCAAAGAATATGCAGGTGATATCGGTAAACATGACCTTGGGTCTATGGTTTCTATGGAAAATGGAAAGGCTGCAGCTTTCGCTTTATGGAATTTAGAAGAAAGAGGTAAAATTTACATTCATCCAAATGCTGATGTTTATAGTGGGATGGTTATAGGTGATGTGTCAAAAGGAAGGGATATGTGGGTAAATCCAATTAAAGGAAAAAATCTAACTAATGTGAGGGCTGCTAAATCTGATGATGCTATTGTTCTATCTCCTCCAGTAGAGGTAACATTAGAAAGAGGTTTGGAGATTATGAAAGAAGATGAGTTTTTGGAAATTACCCCAGAAAATATTAGATTGAGAAAGGAATATTTAAACCAGAATGAAGAATCCATGAGAAAAAAAGGATTGATATAATCTCTATTAAATCAAACTTTAATTAATTTTGTTTCTCGGTTGATACTTAGTATCAACCGATTTTTTATAGAAAATTGACATTAAAATTTAGTTGTAATAAGATAGAAATGTAATTGAATAGCTTATCAAGAGTGCAGGGGAGGGACTGGCCTTATGATCCTGCCGGTAACCCTTTAAGGTGACTCCTTAAAGAAGGTGCCAAATCCAGCCTTTGCTTTAACTAGCGGTTAAAGTTTTCTTAAAGGGAAAGATAAGGGTCGACTAAAATTTTAATTAGTTTTAGAAAATCTTTCCTTGGACAGGAAAGTTTTTTAATTAAAATTAACTTATCAAAAAATTATGTTTAATAATGTAAAGATATATACAGTTGAGAGTGTTACTTCTGGCCATCCCGACAAAATGTGTGATCAGATTTCGGATGCCATATTGGACGAATGTTTATCTCAAGATCCAAATAGTCGCGTAGCAGTAGAAACTTTTGGAGGACATGGTCTTTTATTGGTTGGAGGTGAGGTGACCACTAAAGCTAATATTGATTTCAAAGAAGTGGCTAAGCGTGTTTATCGAGAAATTGGACATCAAGATAATTTAAAAATAATGTCTAATATTGTTTGTCAGTCACCAGATATTGCCCAGGGTGTAAATACGGGGGGAGCAGGTGACCAAGGAATAATGTATGGTTATGCTACTGACGAAA
This sequence comes from uncultured Candidatus Saccharibacteria bacterium, assembly GCA_964534925.1. Taxonomy (GTDB): domain Bacteria; phylum Patescibacteriota; class Minisyncoccia; order Minisyncoccales; family CAZBVF01; genus CAZBVF01. The sequence continues at coordinate 4,211 of CAZHQQ010000009.1, forward strand.
CAGAAGAGTTTCTTCCGAAAGGTGTTGTTTTATCTCATAAATTAACTAAGGGATTGGAATTATTAAGAAAAAATAATGAAATTTCTTGGTTAAAACCTGATGGTAAATCTCAAGTAACAATTGAGAACGGGAAAATCAAATCAATTTTAATTAGTTGCCAGCACGATGAAAATGTTTCTCAGGAAGAAATTCGTGAGACAATTATTGAAAAATTAATTAAACCTATCGTTGGAGATGTCAGTAATATTGAAATTTTAGTTAATCCTACTGGTAAGTTCGCCAGAGGAGGATTTTCAGCTGACACAGGATTAACGGGTCGGAAATTAATGGTTGATACTTACGGAGGATTAATTCCACACGGTGGAGGATGTTTTTCAGGTAAAGATCCCAGTAAGGTTGATAGGTCTGCTGCATATATGGCTCGTTTTGTTGCAAAGAATATTGTTGTCAATGGGTTGGCTAAAGAATGTTTAGTTTCGGCCTCTTATGCTATAGGTAGAGCAGAACCTCTAATGATTGGAGCGGTTAACGAGAAAGGAGAAGACCTAAGCAGTATTGTTAAGGAAAAATTTGACTTTAAACCCAAAGCTATTATTGAAAGATTAAATCTTCTCAGACCCATTTATCTTAAGACTGCGAGTTATGGTCATTTTGGAAAAGCAGATTTGCCTTGGGAAGAAATAATAAAATTATAAGACTTGTAATTTAGTAAACTAAACATAAAAAGTAACGGAGAACCGTTCTCCGTTAACTGAAACCAGGGCTTGACCCTGGTTTTTGTTTTGACTTTTATTTAGTGAGTAATGTATTTCTTTGGTATAGTAAATTCATATGAAATATGATGTTGCGGTGATTGGGGGAGGTCCTGCAGGGATGATTGCAGAGAGGAAGAAGGTATGTCAGATATTCTTACTTAGATACTTGACAAGATTTCTTTACAATATATAATGAATGCATATGAATAGAGATTTATTTAGAAAAATTAGAGTGTTGCGTAAAAAAAACAATTTTTCACAAGAATATATGGCAAGAGAGCTTGGCATGTCTCGTCCAACCTATATACAGATTGAAAAAGGTGAGCGCGAACTTACTATAACTGAAGCAAAAAAACTTGCTGCGATTTTTAGTATTTCGCTTGAAAACCTTCTTACTGGTGAAGCGCCCCGGTACAAGGTAAGCATAGAAAAGAGAAAAGTTGATAATTCTTCTGTTACTCAAATCCGTGTAACAGAAAAGGATTTAGAGAAATTTAAGCAAGTTTTATTATATGTGCTTGGGAAGGTTGGGAGCAAACCAAATGTAGGCGAAACCGTTCTTCATAAATTGCTTTACTTTATTGATTTTGATTACTATGAGAAATTTGAAGAAAATTTGATAGGTGCTACTTACATTAAAAATCATCATGGTCCCACTTCGGTAGAACTAAAGGATATCATAGGCGACATGCAGAAGAATAGAGAGATTGAAGCAGTTAAAAGTCAGTATTTTAAGTATGAGCAAAAGAAATACTTACCAATTAAAAGGCCTAATCTTGATGCGTTTTCTGCTCGTGAGATAGAACATATTGATGATGTACTGGCGCGTCTATCCGACAAGAACGCAAGAGAGATAGAAAGTTATTCGCACGAAGATATTCCGTGGAAGGTCGCTGGAGATGGTAAGCCGCTTTCATATGAAAGTGTGTTTTACCGTGATGAGCACTATTCCGTAAGAAATTATGATGATGAACTTTAATAAGTTACCTGAATTTATAAAAGAATGTAAGCGACTTGCAAAAAGATATAAATCTCTCCCGGACGATTTGCAGGAATTTAAAAATGTTGTTTCGGTTGTGCCGCTTGGCAACAGTAAACATTTTTATGTTATTACTCAAACCGAAAGCGTCAAAATAATTAAGGCGCGTTTTTTTTGTAGATATTTAAAGGGATCATCTCTGCGAGTTATTTACTCGTATATTAAAGAGAAAAAGAAAATTGAGTTTATTGAGATGTATTTTAAAGGAGATAAGAAAAACGAAGATAAAGAAAGGATAAAGCAATATTTAAAATTTCTTGATTCCTAAACCTATCTGATAATTTCTTTTTGGCTGTAATTTTCTCCGTGCCTTCTTCTTTTTCACCCGTCTTTTAGTATAGGCGGTTTTTTGGTAGAATTAACTTATGAAATATGATGTTGCGGTGATTGGAGGAGGTCCTGCAGGGATGATTGCTGCAGGAAGAGCAGGAGAACTTGGTTCTCGCGTTGTTTTAATTGAGAAGAATCAAGGGTTGGGGGCTAAACTTTTAATCACAGGTAAAGGAAGATGTAATATTACAAATAAAAGAGGTAGCCTTAGAGAGGTGATAGAAAAATTCGGAAAAAATGGAAATTTTCTTTTTTCGTCATTTTCTAAATTTGGGGCAAAAGAAGTAATAAATTTTTTTGAAAGTCACGGTGTAAAAATAAAAGTTGAAAGAGGAGGGAGAATATTTCCTTTAAGTGATAAATCGCGAGACGTACTTAATGCCCTTATTGATTATTTGAAGAAATCTCAAGTTGAGGTGAGAACAAATTCAAGAGTGAAGAATGTTATGAAAAAGGGGGACAAGATTGAGAAGATTATACTTGCGAACGATGAAGAGATCATTGCAGACAATTTTATAATTTGTACTGGTGGAAAATCTTATCCTTCAACCGGTTCTACTGGTGATGGGTATAGATGGGTCAAAAAGATTGGGCATACAGTTGAAAATCTTTCACCATCACTTGTTCCTATCATTACTGAAGAAAAATATGTGAAAGATCTCGAAGGTTTAAGTTTGAAAAATGTTGAAATTAGTATATATAAGGGGAACAAAAAGATTAATTCAAGATTTGGTGAAGCAATATTTACGGCAGACGGAATGAGTGGGCCGATCATTATTGATATGAGTAAAGAAATTAATAAAGAATTGCCTAGTAAAATTAGAATACAGATTGATTTTAAACCAGCATTAGATTTTATAAAACTTGATAAAAGAATCCAAAGAGATTTTAAAAAGAGTTCTAATAAATTATTTAAAAATAGTTTAGGCGAATTATTGCCCAGAAAACTTATCCCAGTTATTATAAAATTATCTGAGATTGATGCCAACAAAGAAGTTAATTCTATCACTAAAGAAGAAAGGAAGAAATTGCTTCATCTTCTAAAGGAATTTAGTTTGAAAATAAAGAATATAGATGGGTTCAAAAAAGCAATCATTACAACTGGTGGAGTTAAATTAGAAGAAGTTGACCACAAGACGATGAAGTCAAAATTGATTGATAACTTATATTTTGCAGGAGAAATACTTGATATTGATGGGCCAACGGGTGGATATAATTTGCAAATTTGTTGGACTACAGGGTATATTGCAGGAGAAAGTGTTTCTCAAAATTCTTAAATAATAAAAAAATAAATTAAAGTTAAAAAAATATGGAGATAGAATTAAATGATCAAAATTTTGATGAAGAAATCCAAAAGGCTGAAAAACCAGTTTTAGCTGATTTTTGGGCATCTTGGTGTGCGCCTTGTAATATGCTGACACCTATCTTGGAAAAATTAGCCAATGAATATAAAGATAAACTTATTTTGGCAAAGGTAAATTTAGACGAAGCTAAACTTGTTTCTCAAAAATTTAAAATTGATAGAATCCCTACGGTTGTTCTTTTTAAAAAAGGCAAGCCCGTTAGCGGATTTATGGGTGTGAGAAGAGAAGAAGATATAAAAGAATGGTTGGAAAAATTTTTAGGAGAAGAAAGTCAGAAGAAAGAAGACGAAATTGAAAAACCTAAAGAAGAAGAAATAGAAGCAAAGAGCGAAACCAATAAGGAAATTCAAGATATTATTAAATGGTATGAAGGATATGCAGAGAAAAAAGGAATTAAGTTGAACCCAGACAGAAAAGTGGTTGAAGGATTAATGAAAGGTCTTTTGGAAAATGAGAAAAAATACGGAGCAAGGTATTGTCCGTGCAGAAGGGTGACGGAAGATTTTCAAGAAGACAGAGATAAGATTTGTCCTTGCAAATGGTATGAAGGAGAAATTGAGAGAGACGGTCATTGCTATTGCAATCTTTTTTATAAAAAATAATAGAAAGGTTGAAAGTCTTTATCTTTAAAGGTGTCTTGTTATTTAAAATATTTTTCTGTAATATTATAAATAGTCTAATCAAAAAATAGTAAAGATATATGTTGAATAGATTTTTAATAAGTTTGCTTGTAGTTGCTTTATTTTTCTTTTTGGCTTATTATTTTGGTTCTCAACAAAAAGATAATCCAGAAGATAATCCAGAAGAAAATTCTCAAATTGCCAATCCCGCAGCTGTTTATTGCGAAGAGAATGGAGGTGTTTTAAAAAACGAAGAATTTGAGAAGGGAACAAAAAGTTTATGTGTTTTTGAAGATGACTCTCAGTGTTGGCAGTGGGATTATAAAAACGGAATTTGCGATAAAGGACAATTAAAAGTAGAAATTCTAGAAGAAGGGGAAGGCAAAAAAGCAGATAGTGGCGATACTGTTAGTGTCCATTATACGGGTTTACTAGAAGATGGAACGAAGTTTGATTCAAGTGTAGATAGAGGCGAACCTTTTTCTTTTACGCTTGGCGAAGGCCGAGTTATAAAAGGATGGGATCAAGGGGTTTTAGGAATGAAGATCGGAGAGAAAAGAAAGTTAACTATTGCCTCGGAATTAGCTTATGGAGAGAATGGTTCTGGGTCAATTCCTCCAAATGCAACTTTGATTTTCGAAGTCGAATTGTTAGGATTATAGAATAATATGAAAATAATTAATGTTATAGGTTTAGTATTTCTTTCTGCAGGTGTTTTGATTATTTCTGGTTGGTCATTATACAAAATGATGCTAGCCATAGACGTTTCTCCGGTAATAAAATGGGGGATTGTATCAATAGTAATAGGGATTATTATTATTTTGATTTCTCTCATTAATGAAAGGTCAAAAGAATCTAAAAATAAAGATTTATGATAATCACAAGTTCAGAAAATATTGCTGGTAAAAAAATAGAGAAAACCCTGGGTCTTGTAAGAGGGAATACCATTAAAGCAAAACATATTGGTAAGGATATTATGGCTGGTTTAAGAAACATTGTTGGTGGAGAGATTAAAGAATATACGGAAGCTTTTAATGAGGCGAGGGATACTGTGATAGAAAGGATGACTAAAGAAGCAGAAGAAATGAATGCGGATGCCATTATTAGTATTCGTTTCACCACTTCTCAGATAATGAGCGGAGCTGCCGAATTAATGGTTTATGGTACAGCGGTAAAGTTGTCTGAAAAAAATGAATAGTTTTTAGAAAAAGATTAAAGATAAAGAAGAATTCTCAAAAGCTTATTTTTTATTAATAAAACGAGTTTTGATCTTGGTCCCTTGACAAGGTATCGTTATGGGTATATACTCATAACATAAGATAAAAGGTCAATAATTAATTATTAATAACATAAAATTATGCCAAATTTTAACGGAACAGGTCCTTTAGGACGCGGTCCATATACAGGTTGGGGAAGAGGCCCTTGCGGAGCTGGGATGGCTCAAGGAAGGGGTCGTGGTTTTGGTCGTTTTCCATCTCGTTGGGGGTATCCTTCTTATCAGCCCGAAGTGAATAGTGAAGATGAAAAAGGTATACTAGAAGAAGAACTTAAAGGTTTGGAAAGTGAAATGGAGGAGATCAAAAGTCGTTTGAAAGGATTTGATAAAAAAAAATAATATGGTAAATGAAAATCAAAATAATCCCAGAAGAGCAGACAATGATTCTGGAGGATTCTCTAGTGGTCGAGGAAGGATGAAAGGAGATGCTCTTGGTTTGGGAGGTTATTGTGTTTGCTCTAAATGTGGCAAAAAAATACCTCACAGAAGAGGAGTGCCTTGTTATCAGGAAAAATGTCCTGAATGTGGCCAATTAATGACAAGAGAATAATAAATTTATGAAAATTTGTATTACATCTACAGGTTCTAGTTTGAATTCTTCAATTGATCCTCATTTTGGAAGAGCTCAAAATTTTATTTTTTTAAATGAAAAAGGAGAGATTGAAAAAGTTTTAGAAAATCCTGGCATTGAAGCTATGAGAGGAGCTGGGATTAGCACTGCCCAAATGATAGCTGACGAAGAGGTAGAAGCTGTAATCACAGGGAATGTGGGTCCTAACGCTTTTAAGGTTCTTTCTCCAAGTGGGATTAGAGTATTCTTGGTTGATGCTAATTTAACTGTTAAAGAAGCTTTTTTTCTTTGGAAGGAAGGAAAAATTAATGAACTTAATATGCCAAGCGTGCAAGGTCATTTTGGACAAGGTCCTCTTCCTGGAGGCGGGAGGAGAGGCCAAGGCGGAGGCCAGGGTGGAGGTCAAGGCAGAGGTCTTGGTAGAAGGCAATAAAATATTATGAAACCACAGCATGTTTCCTTAATTAGTGTTTTTACTAATATAGGCTTAGGAGGTTCTAAGCTGATTTTTGGTTTTATGACAGGATCTGCTGCTTTAATCGCTGATGGGATACATTCAAGCTTAGATGTATTTTCTTCTTTTATAACTTTTTTAGGATTACAAATTGCTAAAAAACCAGAAGATGAAAAGCATCCTTACGGACATTGGAGAGCAGAGACTCTTGCGGGATTCTTTGTTGCTTTAATTTTAGGAATTTCGGGAATCTGGATAACAATAGAGGCGATAGGTAGGTTTTTTGGTGAGGGAGTAGTAAAGCTTAATTTAGGAGCAATAATTGTAGTTATAGCTTCTGTTATCTTCGCAGAAATATTGGCAAGGCTAAAATTTTATTACGGAAGAAAATACAGAAGTTTATCTTTAGTGGCGGATGCTGAACATTCAAGAGCTGATGCTATATCTTCTGTTGGAGTTTTGGGCGGTCTCTTTTTTATTCAATACTTTGTTTTAGCAGATGCTATTATTGCTTTAGGAATTGGAATATATATAATTTTTGAAGCCTTTCAAATAGGGAGAGAGATTACCGATTCTCTACTTGATGTTTCGGATAAAGATACAGAGGAAAGAGTGAGAAAAATATGTTCTTCTCATCAAATAGAATTATCCTCTTTAAAAACAAGAAGAATAGGTGCTTTTAATTCTGCTGAACTTAAAATAAAAGTGCCTCCAAAATTAAAAGTTGAAGATGTTCAAAAAATAATAGAAACATTAGAAGAGAGATTACTTAATAATATACCAGAATTAAAACAAGTAGTTATTTCTATTGAAGCTTACAATGTAACAAAAAATGTTGTTTTGCCTAAGCTTGGGAAAAAGATAGGAGTTTTAGAGGGATTTGAAAAAATAGGTCCAGAGAAAAAAGGGGAAAGAATTATTATTCCTTTGGAAGGTGAAGAAATTGGGGCCTCTTTTGGAACAAAACAATACTTGGTTTTAGATAAAAATGAAGGAGAAGTTATATTAGAAGAAAAAATTGAGAATCCTTATTTTAAAGAGGACTCTCCAAAAGGTTCAAGGTTTGCAAAAGCAATTAGGGCAGATAAAATTATTACTTTTCATGTAGGAGATAATGCAAAACAGGGCCTTGAAAATACTGGTATTGAAATTGAGATAATTTCTCCTAAAGAAAAATTGGGGGAAGTTGTAGAAAAAATAAAGGGGAAAAAGAGTTTATGAAAAAAATTGCTGTTACAGGTGGAAAGGGTGGAGTAGGAAAATCAACAATGGCAGTTCTTTTATCAAACGAGGAAGTAAGAAAAGGTAAAAAAGTTATTCTTTGTGATTGTGATATAGAGTGCCCAAATGATTATTTATTACTTAACCAAAAATTAGAAAACGAAAAGGATAAAGTTTATTTTGAATTTCCTAAACTTATTAAATCTAAATGTCAAAAATGCGGTCTTTGCGCAAAGACGTGCAGAAACAATGCCATATTCCAAGCTCCTGGTAAGTATCCTATATTCTTAAAAGAACTTTGTTCTGCTTGTGGAGCTTGTCAGGCGGTTTGTCCCTATGGTGCTATTGTTCCTGAAAAAGAAGAAGCAGCTAAGCTCTTTTTAAATAAAGTTAAAGAAAATTATTTTTTAGTAACAGGATTAGTTAGAACTGGGATTGAGGAAGGTGGTCCAGTTGTTACGAAGACCAAGAAGTTTGCTTTAGAATTAGCTGAAAAAATTAAAGCAGACTTTATTTTTTTTGATACGGCACCAGGTATCCATTGTTCTGTAATATCAGCTTTGAAAGACTGTGACAAAGCTATTTGTGTTGCAGAGCCAAGTCCTATGAGTAGGATAGATTTAAAATTAATAATGGAATTATGTAAAAAAATGGAAATTCCAACTGAAATTATCCTCAATCAAGCAGATCTTAGTGATAGTTCTGGAATTGAGAAATTAGCTTCAAGCTTTAATTCAGAAATAATTAAAAGAGTTAATTATTCCTCAAAATTGGTTGAGGCATATTCAAAAGGAAAATTATTGGATTTTAAAATTTAGCAACTATGCCTAAAAATCTTTATAAAATAGCAATAGCCTCAGGAAAAGGTGGAGTTGGGAAATCAATGCTAACTTCAGTTTTTTCTGTTTTCTTTTCTAAAACAAAAAAAATAGTTGCTGTTGA
>CAZHQQ010000010.1:0-12636 GCA_964534925.1 uncultured Candidatus Saccharibacteria bacterium
AGCGGAACCATGCCAACAGACCTCCGAGAGCCACCTTGAAAAACATATTGCCTCTGTAAGTGTCTATATTCTCATTCTCTTTTCTCTTATGTTTAAATGTTAGGATATTTAAATGTTTAAATGTTTTCGTTAATATGGGCTTGACTTTCATCAAATAATTTGTTAATTTGGGAAGTGAAAATTAAAGAATACAATTTAGAGATCCCAGAAATGATTAAAATTCAGAGAAGAAGGTCCCCTTATTTTATTTAATTTCAAAAAGAATGCCTACTATTCATCAATTAATTAAAAACGGAAGGAAAAAAACAAAGAAGTCATCAAAGAGTCCAGCTTTGGGGTTTGGTTTTAACGTCTTAAAAAACCGTCCCGTAAAATATTCTTCTCCTTTCAAAAGGGGAGTATGTTTAAAAGTTTTTACGACTACCCCAAAGAAACCTAACTCTGCATTGAGAAAAGTTGCTAGGGTGAAGCTTACGAACGGTATGGAAGTGACGGCATACATCCCCGGTGAAGGACATAATCTTCAAGAACATTCAGTTGTTGTCATCAGAGGAGGAAGGGTAAAGGATTTACCTGGTGTCAGATATCACGTTGTAAGAGGAGTGCTTGATATTTCAGGAGTTGAAGGAAGGAAGCAAAGCAGATCAAAATACGGGACCAAGAAAGAAAAATAAAATTCTCATAATATATAAATATACAAATATTATTAAAATCTTTTAGATATTAGAATACTTAAATATTTAAATGACTCGTTATGGCAAGAAGAAAGAAAATCAAAAAAAGAATAAAATTACCTGACGTTAAATACAATAGTATTTTAGTTTCTGATTTTATAAATCATATCATGAAGAGAGGTAAGAAGAATGCTGCAAGAAAGATTATGTATGATAGTTTTGATATTTTAAAGAAAGAGACAAAAGAAGAACCTTTGAAAGTTTTTGAAAAAGCTGTTGATAATGTTTCTCCTCTTCTCGAGGTTAAACCAAGAAGAGTCGGAGGGGCCACTTATCAAATTCCTATGGAAGTTAAAGGAGAAAGGAAAGTAAGCTTAGCTATAAGATGGATATTAAAAGCTGCGAGGGCGAAAAAAGGAGAGCCAATGAGGCAGAAGTTAGCTAAAGAGCTTATAGATGCTTTTAATAACACAGGGACTGCTGTGAAACAAAAGGAAAATACTCACAGAATGGCCGAGGCCAACAGAGCTTTTGCTCATTTTAGAAGATAATGTTTTATTTATGATGCAGGCTTTTTATGCCTGCTTATTTTTTTCCGAAACTAAGTTATTAATTATAAGTTAATTATTTATGCCAAGAAAATATCCAATTGAAAAGATCCGTGATATAGGGATTATTGCCCATATTGATGCCGGTAAAACTACTGTTACTGAAAGAGTTTTGTTTTACACTGGAATATCTCACAAGATAGGAGAAACTCATGACGGACAATCAGTTATGGATTGGATGGAACAGGAAAAGGAAAGAGGAATTACCATTACCTCTGCTGCAACTACTTGTTTCTGGGCTCCCTATGAAAAATTGAAAGCTGGTGAGAGAAAAGAAAACGAACACAGGATAAATATAATTGATACTCCTGGGCATATTGATTTTACTGTTGAGGTCCAGAGATCCCTAAGGGTTCTTGATGGTGCCGTCGTTATTTTTGACGGGGTAGCTGGAGTAGAACCACAATCTGAAACTGTTTGGCGTCAAGCAGATAAATTTAATGTTCCTAGAATATGTTTTATAAATAAACTTGATAGAACGGGGGCTTCTTTCGAAAATAGTTTTCAGTCTATTTTGGATAAGCTTTCTCCTTCTGCCGTTGCCATGCAGATTCCTATAGGCGTGGAAGACAATTTGAAAGGAGTAATTGATCTCTTAAATATGAATATCTTGAAATTCGAAGGAGAATTAGGAGAAAAAATGGAAGAGATTGATATTCTTGATGACAAAGGAGAATTTTCCTCGGAAGCAAAAGAAGAAATATCTCAAGAATTATTTGAGCAAGCTGAGAAGTGGAGAAGTAAAATGATGGAAAAAATAGCAGGCGAAGACGATACTCTTCTTGAAAAATATCTTGCCGATGAAAAAATTTCTGTTTCGGAAGCTATGGAAGTTTTAAGAAAAGCAACTATTGACTACAAACTTATTCCTGTTTTTTGCGGTTCTGCTTTAAAAAATAAAGGTGTTCAACCTCTTTTAGATGCTGTGATACATTATTTACCGAGTCCTATTGACCTTCCTCCAACCAAAGGTATCAATCCCAAGACAGAAGAAAAAATGGAAAGGAAGGCGAGTGATGAAGAACCTTTTTCAGCTCTTGCATTTAAAGTGGCCACAGATCCTTATGTTGGGACTTTGACATATTTCAGAGTTTATTCTGGAACTTTACAAAAGGGTTCTTATGTTTTAAATGTTAATAATAATCAAAAAGAAAGAATTGGTCGTATTCTAAGAATGCATTCCGCTTCCAGGGAAGAAGTAGAAGAACTTTTTACTGGAGACATTGCAGCAACCGTTGGTCTTAGGGGAACTACTACAGGACATACTCTTTCAGATGAGAATGATCCCATTCTTCTGGAGAAGATTACTTTTCCAGAACCTGTTATATCTATTAGAATTGAGCCAAAGACTAAGGCTGACCAGGAAAAGATGGGCTTGTCTTTAAGAAAACTTTCAGAAGAAGATCCTACTTTTAGAATTAAGTCTGATGAGGAAACAGGAGAAACTATTATCTCTGGAATGGGAGAACTTCATCTTGATGTCCTCGTTGATAGAATGAAAAGAGAATTTAATGTAGAAGGGAATATAGGACGTCCACAAGTTTCCTATAAAGAAACGATAGTAAATGAAGCCAAAGCTGAGGCTAAATATGTAAAGCAATCTGGAGGAAGAGGTCAATACGGACATGTATATTTAAAAGTTGAACCTAAAGAAAGGGGAAAAGGATTTGAATTTATTGATGAGATTAAAGGAGGAACTATTCCTAAAGAATATATACCTGCTGTCAGGAAAGGTATTAAGGAGGCTATGGATAAAGGAGTCTTTGCAGGATATCCTATGGTTGATATGAAAGTTACTCTTTATGATGGTTCTTTCCATGAAGTTGATTCTTCAGAAGTTGCTTTTAAAATCGCCGGTTCTATGGCTTTACAAGATGCTGCAAAAAAAGCGAAGACAATTCTTTTGGAACCAATGATGAAACTTGAAGTTATAATCCCAGAAAAATTCTTCGGAGATGCTACAGGAGACTTAATGTCAAAGAGAGGGAAAATAGAAGAGACTAAAGAAAGAGAAGGGTTAAAGATTATTGATGCTAAAGTTCCTTTGTCAGAAATGTTTGGCTATGCCACTTCTCTTCGTTCTTTTACAGAAGGGAGGGGAACTTTTACCATGGAATTTAACAGTTATGAACCTGTCCCTGATAATATAGCTCAAGAGATTGTTGAAGGAAAAAAGCATTAGGTTGACTATTTTCATAGAAATGTTATATAATGCAGAATGGACATTAAAGAATTAAAAGAGATAATCGAGAAAGAGAAAGGGAAAATAATAATCGTTGAAGACGGAAAGCCAGTTATAGTTGCGATGAGTTTTGAAGAGTATATGGGGGAAAAGATAGAGAAAAAAGATGAAAAAATTATCCCTTTTCCTGAGTCAGAAAATCATCTTCACGAGGAAGACGAAGAATTAAAAATTGAAGATATTCCTTTTTAATAAAGAGATTGTTGACTTTTTATTAAAATATAATAAAATATTAAATATATTAAATATAATCAAATCAGCTTGTTAGGTGTTAGCTTCTTAACTTTTAAGATTTTTTATCACAAGTTAATAAGTTTATAAACTGATAAGTTAGAAAGTCAAATTATGGCTGAAAAAGAAAAATTCGAGAGGGGAAAACCTCATTTAAATATTGGTACCATTGGTCATGTTGATCATGGTAAAACTACTCTAAGTGCAGCTATTCTTAAAATAGTTGGCTTTAAAGGTTGGAAAGGATCAAAGAAGTCAGTAGAGGAAATCGATTCTGCTCCTGAGGAAAAAAATCGTGGAATAACTATTAATATTTCTCATACTGAATTTGAAACAGAAAGTCGTCATTACGCCTTAATTGATTGTCCCGGACATGCTGACTATATTAAAAATATGATTACTGGTGCTGCTCAAATGGATGGTGCTATATTAGTTGTTTCAGCTTCTGACGGTCCCATGCCTCAAACAAAGGAACATATTCTTTTGGCGAGACAAGTAGGACTTCCCTCATTGGTAGTGTTCATAAATAAATGTGATACTGTTGACGATCCTGAAATGATAGAATTAGTTGAATCAGAGATAAGAGAACTTTTAAATAAGTATGAATTTCCTGGCGATGAAGTTCCTGTAGTTAAAGGGTCAGCCCTTAAGGCCCTAGAGACAACTTCTGCTGATGATGAGGCAGCTAAACCTATCTTGGAACTTTTAAAAGCTGTTGACGAGCACATTTTAGAGCCGAAAAGAGAGACTGAAAAACCTTTCCTTATGGCAATAGAAGATGTTTTTTCCATTGCAGGTAGAGGAACAGTTGCTACTGGAAGAATTGAAAGAGGGATAGTAAAGCCAAACGAAGAAGTCGCATTAATCGGTATTAAAGATACCATTAAGACTACTGCCGTTAGTATCGAAATGTTTAACAAGATGCTTGATGAAGGAATGGCTGGAGATAATGTTGGAATACTGCTTAGAGGGACGAAGAAAGAAGAAATAGAAAGAGGTCAAGTTCTTGCAAAACCAGGCTCCATTACTCCTCACACTGAATTTGAAGGCGAAGTATATGTATTAACCAAAGAAGAAGGAGGTCGTCACACGCCTTTCTTTACAGGATACAAACCTCAGTTTTATTTCAGAACCACTGATATTACAGCTGAAGTTAGTTTATCCGAAGGTACTGAAATGGTAATGCCTGGTGATACAGTGAACGTAAACGTAAAACTTATTGCTCCTATTGCTATGGAAGAGAAGCAGAAATTTGCCATTAGGGAAGGAGGAAGAACAGTTGGAGCAGGAATAGTAACAAAAATAATAAAATAAATTATACTGCATTTCTGTTTTTTTACAGTTATGTTTAGAAAGGAATAGATGTCTCCCAAAAAGAAAGCAACAGAAGAAAAAGGAGTTAAATCCAAGCTTCGTATAAAGTTAAGGTCTTATGACCATAAGTTGATTGATAATAGTGCTCGGCAGATTATCGATACGGCTTTACGTTATGGGGCTGAAGTGATAGGCCCTATCCCTCTTCCTACAGCTATTAGGAAATATACGGTGAATAGGTCAACTTTCGTGCACAAAGAAAGCAGGGAACAGTTTGAAATGAGAGTTCATAAAAGATTACTGGAAATTTCAAACCCTAATCCTAAAATAATTGATGCACTAACTAACTTAAATTTACCAGCAGGAGTTGACATTGAAATTAAAATTTAAGAATGCTTGATTATCAAGGATTTTTAGCTAATCTTTACCGACGTGACTATTTTTTCTCAAATTAAAATGTTAATAATCAATTTTTAAAAATTTGTAATTTATTTAAATAGTCATAGATAAAATCGGGCTATGCTCGATTTTATATTATTTTTGGATGATAAAGTTATGAAATTTATAATAGGAAGAAAATTAGGAATGTCTCAAACGTTTGATGAAGAAGGAAAGGTTATCCCAGTGACTTTGATTGAAGCTGGTCCGTGTGAGATTGTTCAGGTTAAAACAAAAGAGAAAGATGGATATGAATCTCTTCAGTTTGGTTTTGAAAAAAAAGAAAAGAAGATAAGGAAGACAGAAAATAAGAAGCCTTTTAAGGTCCTAAGAGAATTTAAAGGCGCAGATTTAAAAGTAGGAGATAAAATAGATGTCTCTTCTTTCGAAAAAGGGGAAAAAGTCAAAATTTCTGGAATATCGAAAGGAAAAGGTTTCCAGGGAGGAGTAAAAAGATGGGGATTCTCGGGACGAAATGCTACTCATGGAGTAAAGCATGATCATAGAACGTTAGGGTCTGTTGGATCTGCTTATCCACAAAGAGTAATCAAGGGAAGAAAAATGCCAGGGAGAACAGGCTATGAAAGAATAACAACAAAGAATTTAAAAGTTGTAGAGATTGACGTTAAGAATAATTTAATATCTATTAAAGGAGCTGTCCCCGGGAGAATGGGTACTCTTCTTGAAATTAGAGGATAATTATGTTTTTAAAAGTTTACGATAAAAAAGGAAAAGAGATTGGGAAAACGATAGTATCGTCTGAGATTTTTGGATTAAAGCAAAACCCCGAATTAATTAAACAAGTAGCTATTTCTCAAAGATCAAACAGAAGGATTAATATTGCTCATACTAAAGGGAAAGGAGAAGTAAGTGGTGGAGGAAAAAAACCTTGGAAACAAAAAGGAACAGGTAGAGCAAGAGCTGGTTCAAATCGTTCTCCTCTATGGAGAGGAGGAGGAGTTACTTTTGGGCCCGTAAAGGAAAGAAATTTCAAAAAGATAGTACCGAAAAAAATGAGGAGAAAAGCCTTGTTCCAGGTTCTCTCGGCAAAGGCAGAAAATGATTTTATTTTAGTTTTGGAAAATCTTTCTTTTGAGAAACCTAAAACCAAAGAGGCTTTTGAGCTTATAAATAATTTTCCCTGCAAATCAAGCAGTTTTCTTTTAGCCTTGCCTGATCTTAATAAAAATTCAATTATGTCTTTTAGTAATATTCCAAAGGGTAAAACTATCCAGGCAAGAGATTTAAATGTTCTAGATTTACTTTGTTCAAAGTATTTAATGATGACGAAAGATTCGATTAAAGTGATTGAGGAAACATTTTTTGATAAAAAAGAAAAAGTTATTGATAAAAAAGAAGGAAAGAAAGTAGAGAAAGTAGAGAAAATAGAGAAAATAGAGAAAATAGAGAAAGTGAAGAAAGTAGAAAAAGTAAAGAAAGTAAAAGAAGAAAAATAATATGCCAATAACTGATATTTTTAAAAAAAAGGAGCAGAGAGTAGAAAAAAATGGCATAAAAAAACCGATAGAAAAGGAGCTGAAAAAAGAGGAGATAGTTAAAGAAGAGATACCTAAAAAAACAAAGATTTTTAAGAAAAGAAAACCGTCGGGTATTTCTCTTAGGATTTTAGATTCTACTCATGTTACAGAAAAAGCAACCGAACTTGTTAAACAAAGATGTTATGTTTTTAACGTCTCTCCGAGGTCTAATAAAACAGAAATTAAGAGAGCGGTAGAAGAAACATACGGAGTTAATATTGAGGCAGTGAGGATTATTAAGGTTCATGGGAGGAAAAGAAGATTGGGGAAACATGAGGGATGGAAAAGTGGTTATAAAAAGGCAATTGTAAAATTAGTTAAAGGTCAAGAAATAGAAGTCCTTCCAAAGTAATCAGTTTTATGTAATTATGGAAAAGTATAAACCTACATCACCAGGAAGAAGAGGGATGATTAAAGAAGATTTTTCGATACTTACGAAGAAAAAACCTGAGAAGAGGTTAGTTGTTTCTTTGAAAAAAAATGCTGGGAGAGGAAGAAATGGAAAAATCACCGTAAGACATAAAGGAGGAGGGTCAAAAAAACTTTATAGGATTATTAGTTTTGGACAGGACAAGATGGATATTCCAGCTAAGGTCTTAAGTTTAGAATATGATCCCTGTCGCACATCTTTTATTATGCTTTTAGAATATGAAGACGGAGACAAAACGTATAGAATATTGCCTCAGAATATCAAAGTTGGAGATGGAATAATATGTTCTGAAAAATGTGAAGTTAAAAATGGAAACAGAATGAAATTAGAGAATATTCCCGTCGGGACGATGGTTTATAACGTAGAGCTTGAACCGAACAAAGGTGGACAGATAGCAAAAGGTGCTGGAAATTCAGCAAAAGTTTTAGCTCATGAGGGAAAATATACTCATTTAGTCCTTCCTTCAACTGAGGTAAGGAAAGTTAAGGAGGATTGTTTTGCCTCAATCGGTTTTGTTTCAAGAGAAGAACATAAGTATATTAAACTTGGGAAAGCAGGAAAGAGTAGATATAGAGGGATAAGACCTACTGTTAGAGGTTCTGCTATGAATGCTCGTGATCATCCTCATGGTGGCGGAGAAGGCAAAGCTCCTATTGGTATGCCAGCTCCAAAAACTCCTTGGGGTAAACCTGCATTAGGAGTTAGAACTAGAAGAAAAAAACGAGGAGATAAATTAATAGTTAAAAGAAGAAAAAAATAGTAAAATAATCTTGATTAATAAATTATGACAAGATCAACCAAAAAAGGTCCTTTCGTGGATGAAAATTTAATAAAAAAAGTTAATGGTGCCCAAGATAAAAAAATCATTATAAAGACATGGAGTAGAAATTGTGCAATAACTCCTGAAATGATTGGATTTACTTTTGGAGTTCATAACGGTAAGGAACATATTCCTGTCCAAATCAATGAAGATATGGTCGGGCACAAACTTGGTGAATTTTCTCCAACTACCAAATTTTCAAAACATGGAGGAAAGATGCAAAGAGAAATTGAAAAGAAACGTACTAAATAATTATGAAAGTTAATGCTAAATTAAGAAATCTTAGAATAGCTCCAAGAAAAGTAAGATTAGTAGCTGACATGATAAGAGGAAAGAGTTTGGTTGATGCTAGGGATCAACTTAAGTTTACTATTAAAAAATCGGCCAGGCCTGTTTTGAAGCTTTTGAATTCTGCTGCCGCTAATGCCGAAAATAATTTTCAGCTTAATCCATTAAATTTTTATATTTCAAAAATTACAGTTGACGAAGGTCCCAAGAATAAAAGATGGAAACCGAGGGCTATGGGAAGAGCTGGTGCAATTCAAAAGAAAAGTTCTCATATTACAATAGTTTTAGATGAGATAGAGGGACGAAAAGAAAAGAATGTTAAAAAGTTATCTGTGAAAGACGATAAGAAAGAAGAAAAAAAGGATAAAAAAAGTTTTGATAAAAAGAAACCGAATAAAGAAATAGATAATAAGATTAAAAAACCGCAAGTTAGAAAAGAAGTAAGTAAAATATTTAGAAGAAAATCAATGTAAATAACCGACAACTAATAAGTAATGAGTATCAGTAAAAATATTTACTATTTAATCATAAGTTATTAATTGTAAGTTACGAAAGAATATGTCTCATAAGGTTCACCCAAAAGCATTTAGAATAAAAGAGATGTCTGATTGGCAGAGTGTCGGTTTTTATAATAAAGACATTCCAAAATATCTTGAACAGGATTTTCAAATTAGAAAAATATTACAAGAAAGATTAAAGGAATGTGGGGTGGAAGAAATTAAAATAGAAAGATTTGTTGATAAAATAAATATTATTATAGCAAGTTCTAGGCCCGGTTTGATTATAGGAAGAGGTGGATCTGGGATAGAAGAGACAAAAAAGGACCTACAAAAAAAGCTTTTAGAGAAGTTTGATAAAGATAAGAATGGGAAAGTTAGTTTTCCTATGATAAGGATTGAAATTAAGGAAATAAGAGATATTTGGGCTAACCCAAATTTAGTTATTGGATGGATTGCCCAGCGTTTACAGAGAAGAATGAATCATAGAAGAGTTACAAAACAAGCTTTGTCTAAAATTTTGACTATGAAATTTGTAAAGGGCGCCAGGATAGAAGTTGCGGGGAGATTAAATGGTTCCGAGATTGCAAGAAGAGAATGGTTAAGAGAAGGAAATCTTCCTCGTCAAACAATCAGAGCTGATATTAGATATAGTTCTGGCGAAGCCCATTGTTCTTATGGTGTAATAGGAATTAAGGTTTGGATATATATGGGTGAACGATTTTCAGAAGAAAAAAAGAAAGAAAATAATTAATTATGCTTTTTCCAAAAAAAACAAAACATAGAAAATGGCATAAAGGAAGATTAAGAGATAAGAATATAGAAAAAAGGGGGTCAGAGATTTCTTTCGGTTCCTTTGGGCTAAAAGCCATGGGATGGAAATGGATTGACTCAAAACAGATTGAAGCTAGTAGAAGATGTATTATTAGATATTTAAGAAAAGGAGGAAAGCTTTGGATAAGAATTTTTCCTGACAAACCTGTCACGAAGAAAGGAACAGAGATTCCAATGGGAGGAGGAAAGGGATCTGTTTCTCATTATGTTTTTCCTGTAAAGCCTGGTCGTATTCTTTTTGAGTTAGAAGGAATTAGTGAGGAAATGGCGAAGAAAGCTTTCAGAGAAGCAACAGACAAGCTTCCTGTAAAAACCAAGTTTATTAAAAGATAATTTATGAAAATAACGGAAATTCATCAAAAATCAGAAAAAGAATTTCAGGCTATGCTTTTAGAAAAGAGAGAAAAGCTTCGCTCCTTGAAGTTTGACCTATCTTCAGGTAAGGTCAAGAACGTTAGAGAGATAAGAGGATTAAAAAAAGACATTGCAAAAATTTTAACAGTTATGAATCTCAAACGTCGAGAACCAAATAATAATTAATGTTTGAAATTTGGAATTTAATCTTTTATGCCTAAAAAACAATTAACCGGAAAAGTTTTTTCAGATAAAATGGAGAAGACAATCACTGTTAGAGTTGAGCGTATTAAGGAACATCCGAAATACAAGAGAAGATACAGAGTCCATAAAAAATATAAAGCTCATGATGAGAAGGAAGAATATAAGGTTGGAGACACTGTATTGATTGAAGAATGTATGCCTTTGAGTAAAGATAAAAGATGGAAAGTGATTAGTAAGGTTAAGTCAATGCCTAAGAAGAAAACAACTGACAATCAATAATTAATAGCTAATGACTTTCGTTGTTAGTTGTTAGTTGTAAAGTTATAAATTACGAAGAATGATTCAACCACAAACAATATTAAAAATAGTTGACAATACTGGGGCAAAGATTATCCAGTGTTTTAAGGTGCTTGGAGGGAGCAGAAGAAGATATGCCCGAATAGGTGACGTTATCGTAGCTTCTGTGAAAATTGCCGAACCAAGAAAAATTGTTAAAAAACATGATGTCGTAAGGGCAGTGGTTGTAAGACAGAGAAAAGCTTATCGAAGATTAGATGGAACATATATTAGTTTTGGTGAAAATTCTGCTGTGATTCTTGAAGGCAAGACTAAAAATCCCAAGGGGAACAGAATTTCAGGTCCTATCCCTAGAGAATTAAGAGAAAAAGGTTTTGATAAAATTGCCGGTCTTGCAAAAGAATTAATATAATCCTTATGAAAATAAAGAAGAATGATAAAGTTTTAATAATTTCTGGGAAGGACAGAGGAAGAAAAGGAAAAGTTATTGAAGTTTTTCCTAAAAAAAACAAGATTGTTGTTGAGGGTATGAATATGATGAAAAAACATATTCGTCCTAAGAAATCAGGAGAGAAAGGACAGATAGTTCAGTTGCCAGCTTCTTTTGATTCTTAATGTCAAGATTATTTGTAAAAATTGCGGAGAACCTACTAGAATAGGATACCAAATATCTCCTGGAAAAGATAAGAAAAAGGTCAGGGTTTGTAAGAAGTGTGGAAAAGAAATATAACTAATAACTATAAAATGAGTATTATACATTTTAAGGAAAAATACAAAAAAGACGTTATCCCTGCTATGATGAAGAAGTTTGGTTATAAGAATCCTCTTGCTGTCCCAAATATAGATAAGGTAACAGTCAATACTGGTTTTGGAAAAATGCTTAACGGTAAGAGCGGTAAGGACAGAGAAAGAACTATTAATACTATCTTAAATGACTTGTCTGTGATTTGTGGTCAGAGAGCAGTCCAGACTTATGCTAGAAAATCAATTGCTGGTTTTAGTCTTAGAGAAGGGGTATCAGTTGGAGCAAAGGTTACATTGAGAAGTCAAAAAATGTATGATTTTTTAGAAAGACTTATTCATGTTACCCTTCCAAGGTCAAGAGATTTTAAAGGTATTAATATGAAGTCAATTGATAAGGCTGGAAATTTAACAATAGGGATTAAAGAGCATCTTTATTTTCCCGAAGTTTCCCCAGAAAAAGCTAAGTTAATATTTGGATTAGAAATCGTTGTGACAACAAATGCTAAAAATAAAGAAGAGGGATTAGAGCTTTTAAGATTGCTCGGATTCCCAATAAAATCTTAAATATATGGCAACAGAAGCTCAAATTTCAAAATCAAAGAAAAAACCAAAATATTCAAGTAGAATTGTTTTGCGTTGTTTCAAATGTGGAAGAAAAAGAGCATATATGAGAGATTTTGGATTATGCAGAATTTGTTTTAGAGAGATGGCGAATAAAGGTCTAATTCCTGGGATTAAAAAATCAAGTTGGTAAAATTATGACTGTAGTTTCTAACGCTTTAACTAGAATAAGGAATGCTCAAGCTGTTGAAAAGGAATCGGTTTCTATGCCTTTCTCTAATTTTATTTATGAAATTGCCAAGGTTTTAAAAAAGGGAGGATTTACTGGAGAGGTGAAGAAAAAAGGGAAGAAGACAGAAAAGGAAGTGATTATCTCTTTAAAGTATGAAAATGGAGAATCTTCAATATCTTCTTTAAAAATGGTTTCGAAATCTGGCCAGCGTATTTATAAAGGACATAAAGAATTAAGAAGAATAAAAGGAGGCAAAGGGATTTCTATAATCTCTACCTCTCAAGGAGTTATGTCGGATAAAGATGCTAGAAGAAAAAAGATCGGTGGAGA
>CAZHQQ010000011.1:0-11787 GCA_964534925.1 uncultured Candidatus Saccharibacteria bacterium
AAAGAAGACAAGTTTTATCATTCTAACGAATTTATTATTAGGTGAGATGGACAATTAAAAAACGTATAGTAAATCACTGTGCGTTTTTTATTTTTACCTTTGCTATTGAAATTTTTTTATTTTCTGTTAACATAAGAATGTTCAAATAGTCAGATGATTTTATACTCTGTATCCCGTCCGCCAGCCGGCGGAGTCAGTTGGCGGAGCTAACCGGCGAATAAGTTAATTAGTTCCGCCAGCTGGCGGATAGTTATTTATCATGGCAGTACCAAAACAAAGACACACAAAATCAAGAAGAAATAAGAGAAGAGCAAATATTCGTTTGGAAGCTCCTTCTTTGGTTAAATGTTCTAAATGTGGAAAGATGAAAAGATCTCATGCTGTTTGTCAGAATTGCGGTTATTATAAAGGAAGAGAGGTTATAGATGTTTTAAAAGATTTGACAAAGAAAGAGAAAAAGAAAAAAGAAAAAGAGATATCTTTAAAAGAAGAGCAAGAACCAAAAAATTTAAGTATGGAAGGGCTCTCTAAAAAATAGTCTTAAAGTTCATCTATTGACTGGCGGACTGATAATTTGCAACTTTAATTATTAATTGTTTAGTTACAAAGTATGGCTTCAAGACATTTATCAAGATCAATAGCAATGCAAACTCTTTATGAATGGGATTTCTATGGAAAGAAGTTAGACAACTTAGAAAGCATTAAAGAGAGAAACATTGAAGAACTTGGAGTGGGTCTTAAGGATACTAAGTTTATTTGTGATTTAGTGAAAGGAGTAAAAAATCATCTTCCTGAAATTGATAAAATTATTTCGAAAGCTGCTCCTGAATGGCCCATAGAACAGATTACCATTATTGATAGAAACGTTTTAAGGATTGGACTTTATGAACTTCTTTATGAAAACAAAGAGGAAGTTCCTCCAAAGGTTGCTATTAACGAAGCAATAGAGCTTGCTAAGAGTTTTGGAGGAGATAATTCAAGTAAATTTATCAATGGAGTTTTAGGAACAGTATACAAAGAATTAAATAGTAATTTTCAAGAGTCAGATCCTGAATAGAATTCAAATCAAAAGTTTAGTTTTATACAGGGTTGAACTCTAAATATTTTATGGAAGAGTTTGAAAAACTTGAAAAAATAATTGATGTTTTTTTTGAGAATAAAGATTTACTTTCTCAGGCATTTTGTCATCGCTCTTACTTAAACGAAAATCCTGAGTTTGGACTTGGGAACAACGAAAGATTGGAATTTCTAGGAGATGCGGTTTTGGAGCTTGTTGTTACAGAATATCTTTATAATAATTATTCTGACAAGCCTGAAGGAGAACTTACAAGTTGGAGAGCTGCCTTAGTTAATACTAGGATACTTTCGGAGACATCAAAAGAAATAGGGTTTGATGACTTTCTTCTTCTATCTAAAGGAGAATCAAAAGAAAACGGAAAAGCTCGTCAGTTTATATTGGCCGATACATTTGAAGCATTCTTAGGGGCTTTATATTTAGATCAAGGATACAATCCTTGTCGAGATTTCATTAAAAAATATTTGATTAAAAAACTTCCCGTCATTATAGAGAAAGGTCTTTTTAAAGATTTTAAATCAACATTTCAGGAAAAATCCCAAGAGCATGTAGGGGCCACGCCTCTTTATAAAGTTTTAAAAGAGTGGGGACCTGATCATGCTAAAGAATTTGTTATGGGAGTTTTCTTAAATGAAGAATTAATAGCAAAAGGTAAGGGGTCTTCAAAACAGGAAGCCGAGGAAGATGCAGCTAGGGTTGCATTAGAAAATAAAAATTGGTAATCTAAAAATATGCTTATTATTCGTTATGCTAGATTTGGGAAAAGGAATCAACCTTTTTTCAGAATAATTGTCACAGATCAAAGAAAACCGCCGAAAGGAGGACGTTTTGTTGAGGAAGTTGGTTATTATAATCCTTTAACAAAAGAAAAGAAATTAAAAAAAGACAGAGTTGAATATTGGATGTCAGTTGGAGCAAAACCTTCTGACTCAATTCATAACCTTTTAATTTCAGAAGGAGTAATGAAAGGAAGAAAAATTGATGTTCATAAAAAGTCAAAAAAGAAAGAAGAAGAAAAGAAAGAAGTAAAGGGAAAAGAAAAAACCGTTGAAGAAGAAAAGGTTATTGAAGTAGAAAAAATAGCTGAAGAGAAAAAGGAAGCTACGATAGAAAAATCAGAAGAACCACAAGAACAAAAGAAAGATAATAAAAAAGAAGAATCTTCTCAAAAAGAAGAGAAACCAGAAGAAGTTAAGGAAGAAATTAAGAAAGAAAAAAAAGAGAAATCAGAGGAAGTTTCTAAAAAAGAGAAGTTAGAAAAAAAAGCGGAAGATAAAGAAGAAAAAAATAGTTAAGTTTTAGATTTGAATTAAAAATTAAGACAATAATTTTTTATTAAATATCTGGAAGATAATCTTTCTTACAGATATTTTTTAATTATAATATTTATTATTTATCTGAAATATTTAAGAAGTTGCATCTTGACAATTTACAAAAAAAGAGTAAAATTTGTAGCATATTATTGATCTTAGATTTATTTTTAATAATTGAGACCTGTTTCTGTTATACGAAAGAGAATCAGGGAGATAAAAGGTCGAGTTACCGGGTTAACGAAAACAATACTGATAATTAATTTAAAATATGATAGAGAAAAAGACAAACGATAAAGAATTTCTTGAGTATATAGTCAAGGGCTTAGTTGATCATCCTGAAGATGTTACAGTTGAAAGAACTGTGGACGAGATGGGAGTTTTACTCTCTTTAAGAGTACATCCAGAAGACATGGGTCAAGTTGTTGGAAGAGCAGGTGCTACCGCTAAAGCAATTAGAAGTCTGGTTAGAATAGTTGGTCTTAAGAACCACGCTAGGGTAAATCTTAAGATTGAAGAACCAGAAGGTGGTCGCGTCCAAAGAAGAGAGAGATTTCCTCAATCTTCTCAAGAATCCCAACCTTCTCAATCTTCTCAAGAATCCCAACCTTCTCAACCTTCTGAAGAATCTCAAGACTCTCAAGATGTCAAAGATTCTCAAGCAGGAGAATTAGAAGATTTAAAATTGTAAAATTACGTTATCCTTGTCGTTGCAACTGCCCTATTTTCTTAATGGGGCAGTTTTTTAAAAAGATTTTTTACATAAAATCTGTTATTATATAACAAATTATGATTCAATTTGATATTATTACAATATTTCCAGATATATTTAATTCATATTTAAAAGAGGGCTTAATAAAAAAAGCTCAGGATAAAAATTTGTTTAAGGTTAATGTTCATGATTTAAGAAAATGGACTGATGACAAAAGAAAGACTGTTGATGATCGTCCTTTTGGTGGAGGATTAGGGATGGTAATGAAGGTAGAACCAATTTATAAGGCAGTGACTGCTTTAAAATCGAAAAAATCGAAATCTAAAATAATTTTATTTACCCCAAGAGGAAAAAAGTTTAACCAAAAAATGGCGCATCGCTTTTCAAAATTAGATAGATTAATTATGATCTGCGGAAGATACGAAGGTGTAGACGAAAGAGTTAGCAAGTATATTGCTGATGAAACAGTTTCGATAGGAGAATATGATCTAATGGGAGGAGAAATACCTTCAATGGTAGTAATTGAGTCTGTTTCAAGACTTATCCCTGGAGTTATAGGGAAAAAAGAGCTTTTAGAAGAAAGGATTACAAAAGAAGGAGGATTTATTGAGTATTCTCAATATACGAGACCAGAAGTATTTTCTCCTGGGAAAAAAGTAAAATGGGAAGTCCCTAAAGTTTTAATTTCTGGAGATCATAAGAAAATTAAGAAATGGAGAGAGAATAATCAAAAAACTATTGAAAAATAAATAGTTTCTGATAGAATGAAAAGAGTATTTTGTGGGTAGGTGGCGGAGCGGCCAAACGCAGCAGACTGTAAATCTGCCGGTCTCTGACCTACGGGGGTTCGAATCCCTCCCTGCCCACAGCAAATTTTAATTAAATTGGCCCGGATAGTTCAGTGGTAGAACATTCCCTTGGTAAGGGAAAGGCCGTGAGTCCA
The DNA here is from genome assembly GCA_964534925.1 of uncultured Candidatus Saccharibacteria bacterium. Taxonomy (GTDB): domain Bacteria; phylum Patescibacteriota; class Minisyncoccia; order Minisyncoccales; family CAZBVF01; genus CAZBVF01. The sequence goes on from CAZHQQ010000011.1 coordinate 4,041, forward strand.
ATTCTCACTCCGGGCTCAAACTAAAACTATCTACAAAAAATTATGGCAAAAAAGAAAAAACAATTAATAAAACTTCAGTGTTCGGAATGTAAAAGTATAAATTATTTTACGAATAAACCCAAGTCAGTAGAGGGTAAATTGGAATTAAAGAAATTTTGTAAAAATTGTAGAAAACATACCATACATAAGGAGTTAAAAAAATAAACAAAGAGGGGGTGTAGCTCAATTGGCAGAGCGCTTGTCTCCAAAACAAGAGGTTGTTGGTTCAACTCCAGCCACCCCTGCTTCTCTAAAAAAATGAAAAAGAAGATCATAATATCAATAATTGCGCTAATTTCAATTTTTATTCTTTATCAGGTTTTTAGTTCTAAGAACGGAGAACCTGATTTTGAATTTGTAATAGTTTCAAAAGGAAATGTTATAAGGGAAATTTCAGAAAATGGTCAGGTTAAAAAGGGAGAGAAAATAGAATTAGGTTTCAATGGTTCAGGTAAAATTGAAACAATTTATGTTGGATTGGGAGACGAAGTTGAAAAAGGAAAACTTTTAGCTAAACTAGAAACAAATAATCTTGGAATACAACTCCAGGAAGCAAAATCTGATTTAAAAATATACAAAGCCCAGTTGGCCAAATTATTATCGGGGGCGAGCCAAGAAGAAATTCAGAAATATGAGACAGTTGTTTTAAATGCTCGAGTTACACTAGACAGCGCTGAGCAAAATTTGCAAGATATTGAAGATCGGGCGAATGATACTTTGAAGTCATCTTATGAAGACGCTATCAATGTTTTAGAAACAGCTTATTTGAATTCGTATAATGCTCAAAACTTTATCAGTTCTTTTCAGAGAACCTATTTTGCAGCCAATAATCAAGAAGGATTAAGAGTGAAGAGTGATAAATTAGAAATATCCAATTCGGTTGTAAGTATGAAAGATTCTCTTAGTCAGGCAAAGGAAGATTTAGAAGAAAGCGATATGGATGATACTTTATCTGTTTTTAGAGACGAGCTTCCCGATATTTATGCTTCGTTAAATGATGTTCGTGAAATTTCTGAATATCCAGATTATCGTGACGTCGTATCAGATACTGATAAAACTTCTCTTGACACCTACAGAACAAATATTAATACCGCCTTAACTAACGTAGTCAATTCAGAGCAGAATATTTCTTCAACAAAAATTACTAATAGGTATAATATTAATAATGCTCAATCAAGTGTTCTAACAGCTCAAGGGACTCTCAAATCAGCTCAAGACAATTTATTGGTTATAGAGGCACCTGCAGACAAGGAAGATGTTAATCTCTATAATGCTCAAATAGAAAAATCAGGATTAAAAATAAGTTATTTAGAAGAACAGATACGGCAATCCTATATTATTGCTCCTATTAAAGGGCAGATAACTGAGGTTGAAAAAGAAGTAGGAGAAACAGCCTCTATTAATTCAAAAATCTTTACTCTTTCTCCAGAAGTTCCTTACGAAATAAAAGTTGATATATACGAAGAAGATGTTGTGAAAGTAGATGTCGGGGATTCTGTTAATATATCTCTCATTGCTTTTCCTGATGAATTTTTTGAAGGAGAAGTTTTTCTAATTAGCCCTGCAGAAAAGATAGTTGATGGAGTGGTTTATTATGAGGTTAAAATTATTTTCAAAAAAATACCAGAAACTATAAGAACAGGCATGACAGCAGATTTAGCTATCAAGGCTGAGTCAAGAGAAGATGTCATCGTTGTTCCAGAAGATGCGGTTTATAAAAAAGAAGGAAAAGATATGGTAAGGGTTTTAAAAGGAGATGAGCTTAAAGAGAAAGAGGTAGAGGTTGGACTTGAAGGAACTAATGATTTTATAGAAATTATATCTGGTCTCTTGGAAGGCGAAAAAGTAATTTTACTATGATCAAAAAAGAGTTAGTGCTTAGTTTAAAAAACGTAAAAAAGATTTATCAATTAGGTAAGGTAGAACTTGTTGCTCTCAAAGAAATTAATCTTGATATTTATCAGGGTGATTTTGTGACTATTATGGGTCCTTCGGGCTCGGGAAAATCTACACTTTTAAATTTAGTAGGATGTTTAGATTTTCCTACTGAAGGGAAAATATTTTTAAAAGGAAAAGATATCTCCCTAATGTCGGAAAGCCAATTATCTCAATTTAGAGGCAAAACTATTGGATTTGTTTTTCAGGAATTTAATTTACTGCCCCAATTGGATGCTTTAGAAAATGTTGCCCTCCCTATGGTTTTTCAGGAGATTCCGATTGAAGAGAGAAAGAAGAAAGCAAAAGAACTCTTAAATTCAGTTGATTTAAAGGAGAGAATTGCTCATCAGCCGGCTGAACTTTCTGGTGGGGAGCGCCAAAGAGTTGCCATTGCCAGAGCTTTTGCCAATAATCCCGAGATAATTATAGCTGATGAACCTACTGGAAATCTTGATTCAACCACAGGCTTAAAGGTAATGGATATTTTAACTAATTTTCATAAAAAGGAAGGTAAAACAATAATTGTTGTTACTCATGATCCTCATATTGCAGAATACAGTGAGATTATAGTGAATATCAAGGATGGTCAAATAGTTACTAACCATAAAGAATCTCCTAAGGTTTTATGGGATAAGTAATTTTTATTAAAAAAATCAAAAATATTTTATAACAAAAATAAAAATGTTTGGTGGAATGAATGAATATTTTAAAATTGCTCTCAGGAATTTAAAGACCAGATCTCTCAGGAGTTGGCTCACTATTTTTGGAATTATTATAGGGATTTTTTTAATTATAAGTTTACTTTCTTTAGGTGAGGGTGTGAATAAGGCTATCTCTGAGCAAATTCAAGCTCTTGGAGGAGATATGATCATGGTAATGCCAGGAGGCGATAATCTTATGATGAGTATGATGATGGGAGGAGACGAGTTAGAAAAAGAAGACATCAGGGCCATAGAAAGAGCAGACGGAGTAGATGTGACGATTTCTATGTCTTACAGGGGAGTAATAATTAGACATGAAGGAGAGTCGAAATTTGCGCCTTTAGCAGGAATGTCTTTTGAAGAAGAAGTTCTAGATATTTTTAAAAGATTTCAAGGATGGAGTTTGTCAGAAGGAGAATGGCCCCGAGTAGGAAGGAGGGAAATTCTAATAGGTCAGCAAGTTTCCGATGAAATGTTTGAAGAGAAAATTAAAATAGGTTCTCAAATTATTATTAAAGGAAAAAAACTTACAGTAGTGGGAGCATTAAATTCTCTTGGTAGTAAAACAGATGATGGTCAGATTTATTTAGATATAAATGATTATTATAGTCTGACTGGCGAGAAGAAAGGCTCTGCAAAAATGGTTATGGTTAAAATAGAGGATGGGGCTTCTTTGGAAGGTACAGCTGAAAGTATAAGGGAAGACTTGGGAAAGGTGAGAAAAAGAAAAGTAGGAACTGATGGAGGCGATTTTTCAGTGATTACTGCCGAAAAAATTGGAGAAATAACAGGAAGCATTGTTGGTGTTATTCAGTTTGCTATTATACTTTTTGCTGGCATTTCTATTTTGGTTGGAGGGATCGGGATAACAAATACTATGTTTACTTCCGTTCGTGACAGGACTAGAGAAATAGGGATTATGAAAGCAATAGGTGCTAAAAATTCAGCTATTCTTAAAATTTTCTTGATTGAATCAGGAACTATTGGACTTATAGGAGGGCTTGGAGGGACAGCATTAGGACTTTTTCTTGCAAAGATTGTAGAGTATTATGGTCAAGTACATCCTGTTTTTTATATATCTGCTTCTTTCAATCCATTTTTAATTATTTTTGGAATTAGTTTCTCATTCTTTGTTGGCTGCATTTCGGGATTTTTCCCAGCATTAAAAGCAGCAAAATTAAAACCAGCAGAATCCTTAAGAAGATTTGAATAGGACATGACTGACCGAGAACTACCTTGAAATCATATTATTTCATTTAATTACTTTTTGTTTTATTATAAATTGAGTGGTTGATACCAGGTGTCAACCGATAGACAGACAGAGCATAGAGTTCATTCAATAATAAAATTTCAAAGTAACGACCCTCAAAATCCCAGCGAGATTTTGGGGTCTGCACTCTCAACTTGCTGTCAAGCACATAATGCTTTATGTGCTTGAACCATGCCAGCAAGTTTCCGAGAACTACTTTGAAATCATATTATTTCATTCGATTAATATTTGTTTTATTATAAATTGAGTGGTTGATACCAGGCGTCAACCGACAGGGTTTAATTAATTTTGTTTTCTTTCGGTCATTTAATTATTTGAAAATTAGGATTATTTTAAATTCGGAGCATTCGGATAATTCGTAAATTAGGATTATTTTAAATTCGAAGCATTCGGATAATTAGTAAATTAGGATTATTTTAAATCTATGATATACATATTAATTGCAGGTTTTGGAGGGGGAGTGGTGAGGGGAACCGTTGGCTTTATCAAGCATCAGTATTCTTATAAAAATGTAGGATTTAATCTTCCCTATTTTTTTGGAATGTCTTTTGTTTCTGGGGTAATAGGCCTGCTTTGCGTGGTTGCTGTCAAAGAAATAGGTCTAACCTTTGAAGGATTTTTCACTCCTGCTCTTTCCTTTATTGTTGGTTATGCTGGAGGGGACTTTCTAGAAAATATATATAAAATAATTGCGAATAAGTCTTCTCTCTATTCGTCTTCAAGATAAGATTAATTAGGCATTTTTTAGGATGTCTTTTGTTTTATTTTTTATTGTTTTTAGAAAAAATGAAAAAATCATTATTTTTTATAATATTAATCTTTTTACTTATCTTTATTTTGCAGGGGATATATTTTCCTTCTAATATCAACAATGAAGGTAAAATCTTTTTAATAAATAAAGGGGAAAATGTTTTTCAGATTGCGAGGAATCTAGACAAAGAAGAATTAATAAAAAATCATCTTTTTTTTGAATTTTATGTTCTTATAACAGGGAGAATCAGAAATCTCCAGGCTGGAGAATATTTAATCAACTCATCTCTTAATGTTAAAGAAATAGTCCAAAAAATAGTAGGAGGAAACTCTTTGAAAGAAAGAGAAATTACCATTATTGAAGGTTGGGATATGAGAGATATAGCTTGGTATTTTGAGAATGAGGGGATGTTCCAAGCAGAAGAACTGATGGAAATGGCAGGTTTTCCCACAATTAATTATTCTTCGGTTGTTGAGGTCCCGGAACTCAAAGACTACTCTCAGGAGTTTAATTTTTTAAAAGATAAATCAAAAAGTGTAGGATTAGAAGGGTATCTTTTTCCTGATACTTATAGAATTTATAGAGGTGATGGCATTGACGAAATTCTAAGCAAGATACTTGGTAATTTTGATAAGAAATTAGATCAGGATTTAAGAGATGAAATTAAAAGACAAAATAGGTCAATCTTTGATATAATAACAATGGCTTCTATGATTGAAGAAGAAGTAATAAGTTATGAAGAAAAAGAACTTGTTTCGGGTGTCTTATGGAAGAGAGAAAAAAGCAACATTCCTTTGCAGGTTGACTCTACAATAAACTATATTACAGGAAAGAAGGGCTTCAACATTTTAAAAGAAGAAAAAAAGATTGATTCCCTTTTCAACACATATAAATATATTGGACTTCCTCTTGGTCCGATTTGTAATCCAGGTCTAGAAAGTATAAAGGCTTCCATATATCCAGAAGAAAGTAATTTTTGGTATTATTTATCAACTCCAGAAGGAGAGACTCTTTTTAGCGGAACATTGGAAGAGCATAACTCTAAGAAAAGAAAGTACTTGAATTAACTTTATGAAACAAATTTTTCTAATTTTAGGAATATTAATTATTATCTTAAGCATTTATCTTTCCCAAGAGGGTCTTGCGATTTATCAGAACTTAAGTAGTAATGGTAAAGAATTTTCAACCAATAAAATTTTTATGAATCATTCATTATTAAATAAAAAGATAGCAATAGTTATCTCTTTTAGAGACTTTAGAGATATTGAATACTTTGTTCCTAAAAATGTTTTTGAAGCAGCCGGAGCTGAAGTTATAACCCTGAGTTCTAAAATCGGAATAGCTATTGGAGCGGATGGTGGTGAAGTAAAGGTTGACAATCTTGTTTCAAAAACTGACGTAGGAGATTTTGATGCAGTCGTTTTTATAGGAGGTTCTGGGATGTCAAAAAATCTAGACAATGAAGATTTTCAGAATTTGGTTCAACAGACGATAGCGGAGAAGAAAGTTCTCGGAGGAATATGTATTGCTCCTGTTCTTCTTGCTAAAGCAGGTGTCTTAGGTGGAAAAAAGGCTACGGTTTGGTCTCATTATTTAACGAAAGAACCGATAAATATTTTAAAAAGAAGTGGAGCTTTTTATAACGAAGAATCTGTAGTAGTTGATGGGAGAATAGTAACGGCGGATGGTCCTGATGTCTCAGAACAATGGGCAGTTAAAATAGTTGAAGTTCTTTCTTCTGGCAAATAAGGCTTGACAGAAAAATATATTTAGATATAATTAAAAAAGCTGCAGACAAGAGGCTCTTTGGCAAGTCCAAGATAAGCCCTCTCGAGGTGAATGAGTTTTTTCATTTTGTCTGCTGTTAGCAGGCATTTTATTTTAAACTATGGCTTTATCAAAAGAACAAAAACAAAATATTTTAAAAGATCTAAAAGAGAAAATTGAGAAAAAAGAATCAATGAGTTTTGCTGATTTCTCTGGGATGAAAGTAAAAGAAATGTCAGACATGAGAAAGGAGATGAAAAAACAAGATTGCGGTTTTAAGGTAGCCAAGAAAACTTTGCTTAAACTAGCTTTGAATAAACAAGATATAGATTTGCCTGAAAATCTTAATGGTGAGATTGGGATTGGATTTGACTTTAATGATAAATTTTCTTGTTTTAAAATTCTTGATAAGTTTTCAAAAGGAACAGGGAATATAAAAATTATAGGAGGGCTTATAAAGAATTCCTCATCAGATAAATTTGATTTTATTGGAGAAGAAAAAGCTAACTTTTTAGCTGAAATTCCTTCAGAAAAAGAGCTTATGTCAAAGATGATAGGAAGTTTGAGTTCACCCTTATCAAGCTTCTTGAATGTTTTACAGGGTAACATTAAAGGTCTTATATTAACACTAAACGCTTTAAGTGAATCTAAATCTTAAGTATTTAAGTTTTAGATTTTAAAAATTATGGTTGAAGAAAAAAAAGAAGAAGTCAAAGAAGAAAAAGATTCTCCAAAACAAGAGGAGTCTAAAAAAGAAGAGAAGGTAGAAGATGTAAAAAAAGAAGAAACTCCAAAAGAAGAAAAGAAGGAAGAAGAAAAAGAAGAAGAAGTTGAAATTCCTTCAAAATTCAAACAATTAGTTGAAAGCATCGGAAGCCTTTCGGTCTTAGATTTAGCTGAGCTTGTAAAAATTTTAGAAAAGAAATTCGGCGTTTCAGCTGCTGTTCCTATGATGGCTGTTGCTCAAGGAGCTAATAGTAATGGAGGAAACGATTCCGCTGAAGAAAAAAGTGAATTTGATATTGAATTACAAGGAGTTGGAGATAAAAAGATTGAAGTTATTAAGGTTGTTAGAGACATCACAGGCAAAGGGCTAAAAGATTCTAAAGATTTAGTTGATTCTATTGCTTCTGGTCCTCAAGTAATTAAAGAGGCTGTTAAGAAAGAAGAAGCAGAAGAAATCAAGAAAAAATTTGAAGGTGCTGGCGCAAAAGTTGAACTGAAATAAGGTATCCGAAAAGCCTAAGCTCACTTTGTTCGCTCTATCCGAAAAGGCACATC
>CAZHQQ010000012.1:0-8420 GCA_964534925.1 uncultured Candidatus Saccharibacteria bacterium
TTAGGTATCTAGTATCTAGTATTTTCTAACACCTAACACCTAACACCTAACACCTTTTCCCTATGTTTAAATGTTTAAATTTTAGTATGTTAGGACGTTTGTGTCTTCAAATATTTATGATATAATTTGAACATATGAATAAAATTTTTAAAAAGCCATTGTTAATAATTATACTTTTGGTAACGTTTCTTGTGTTGGGTTCTTTCTATATCTTCCGAGGGACAGAAGAGGGTAATGATAATTCTCTCTCTTCTGATGAAGTTACAGAAAAAGTTATTAATTATATCAATGAGAATTTAAGTTCTACTCCTGTTACTTTTGTTAGCGTAGAAGAGGAGAGCGGTTTATATAAAATGAAGATTGAAATTGGAGGTCAGGAATCAGATCTTTACGCTAGCAAGGATGGAAATATTTTGTTCCCTAGTTTTATTAGTACGGTACCACCTGAGTTAAAAGAAATTGTCAAAACAGAAGTTCCTGATGTTCATCTTTTTGTGATGTCCTTTTGTCCATATGGTAATTTAGCAGAAGGGATTATGGACCCTGTTGAAGAATTACTTAAGGATAAACTTGATATCAAATTAAATTATATTATTTATTCTGATTATGCATCTGGTTATCCAGTATATTGTTTAGATGAAGAAAGTACTTATTGTTCTATGCATGGCATACAAGAAATCAATCAAAACATTAGAGAGATTTGCGTTCAGAAATATCAACCAGAGAAACTTTGGGATTTTGTTATGAATATAAACGAAAACACGAGTTCAGAAAATGTTGATGAGAAATGGGAAGAGATTGCCAGTAGTTTTGACATTGATACTTCTAAGATCAAAGAATGTCAGCAAAATGAAGGAGTGAATATTTTAGTTGAAGAGCTCAAACTTACCGGGGCTAAGTATCTAGTTCAAGACCCTTCTAATCATCAAGGTAATGAAGAAATTAGTATTTCGGGTTCTCCAACTCTTGTCATAAATGGAATTATCTACGACGGTGATAGGTCTTCTGAGGGATATAAAGATGCAATTTGTTCTGCCTTCTTAAATCCTCCATCGGAGTGTGAGGAAGAAGTTGAAGGAGGTAAAACTGGAGCTGAAGGAGGATGTTAAGTTTGTATGAGTAAAAAGAAAATAAAAGTATATAGTACTCCTATTTGTCCTTTTTGTATTACACTGAAAGAATTTTTAAAAAAACGTGGATTTGAGTTTGAAGATATTAATGTTATTGAAAACGAAAAGGCCAAAGAAGAAATGATTAAAGAATCAGGACAGGCTGGTGTTCCTGTTTTTGAAGCAGATGGAAAAATGATAGTAGGATTTGACAGGAAAAAAATTTGTAAAATATTAAATATTAAGGATTAAAATATTATGACCAAGATTGCTATCAATGGTTTTGGAAGAATAGGAAGAGCTGTTTTTAAGAGTATAATTAAAGACCACTCTGATTTGGAAGTTGTTGCTATTAATGACTTAGTAGAGCCAAGCATTTTAGCTCATCTTCTAAAATATGATTCAAGTTATGGTTTTTATGAAAATGCAGTTGATGGCGGTAAGGATTATCTTTTAATTGGAGGAAAAAGTAATGGAGATAAGATTAAAGTTTTCAAAGAAAAAGACCCTGAGAATCTTCCATGGAAAGATCTTGGAGTGGATATAGTTTTAGAATGCACAGGATTTTTTAGAGATATAAATGGGGCTGGGAAACACTTAAAAGCAGGGAGTAAGAAAGTTTTAATTTCGGCTCCAGCTAAGGACGATGAAATTCCTTCCTTTGTCTTAGGAGTGAATGAAGATAAATTGAAAAAGGAAGACAATATAGTAGACATGGGTTCTTGTACAACTAATTGTCTTGCTCCAATAGTTGATGTTCTTAATAAGAAGTTTGGGATTTTGAAAGGTTTTATGACAACTATTCATAGTTATACTAGTAATCAAAATATTCTTGATGCTCCTCATAAAGATTTGAGGAGGGCTAGATCTGCTGCTGTAAATTTCTTTCCCACGAGCACTGGTGCCGCTAAGGCTATAGGAAAAGTTATCCCTGAGATAAAAGGTAAATTGGATGGTCTTGCCGTTAGAGTACCGACTCCAGTGGTTTCTATGATTGACTTTGTTTGCCAACTTGAGAAAAAAACGACAGCGGAAGAAATAAATTATGTTTTTAAGAAAGCTTCTTCAGAAAAGAAACTAAAAGGAATATTAGGCATAGAAGATGCTCTCTTAGTTTCCTCTGATTATATTGGGAATTCATATTCTTCAATAGTAGATGCTGAGAATACAAGAGTAATTGATGGTAATTTAATCAAGATTTTATCTTGGTATGATAATGAATATGGTTATTCCTCTAGGTTGGCTGATTTTGCATCTTTTATGGGGAAAAAAATAAATTAATCTTATGTTAAAAATTCCGATTGAAATTTCTGCCCGTCATATCCATATTTCAAAAGATGATTTAGAATTTCTTTTCGGAGATAATTTTAATCTCTCAAAAGAAAGGGATTTAAGTCAGAAGGGAGAGTTTGTTTCAAAAGAAAGAATTAACTTGGTGAATAGAGATAAAAAGATTGAAAATGTCAGAATATTAGGTCCCCTAAGAGATGAAACGCAAATAGAGATTTCAAAAACAGATACTTATTTTTTAAACATAGAAGTGCCACTGAAAATCTCAGGGCAATTAGAGGGTAGCGCTGGCATAACCTTAGAAGGGCCAGTTGGAAGAAAGGATTTAAAAAATGGTGTTATTATTGCAAAACGTCATCTTCACTGTAATCCGACAGATGCCGAAGAATTAAATATTAAGGATGGTGATCTTATTTCAATTAAGGTAGAAGGGGAAAGATCTTTGGTCTTTAATGAAGTCGTAGTCAGGGTTGGCGAAGAGTCTTCTTTGATGATGCATATTGATACAGACGAAGGAAATGCTGCAGGAATTAACGGAAAAGGTTTTGGAGAACTTATAATATAAACACTTAACACTTTTATTTTTTTATGATTTTAGTTTTAAATTGTGGAAGTCAATCTATTAAATGGAAACTTTTTGATGAAAAATTAGAACTTCTCAAGAGAGATGAGATTGATGTTTTTGATTCGAAAAAATTTGAAGAAAAACTTAAAAAAGGATTATTGCCTTTAAAGAATTTTGATATTGATTATGTTGGTCATAGAGTTGTTCATGGGGGAGAATATTTTAGAGAGGCAAAAGTTATAACAAAGAAGAATATTGGGAAACTTGAAAAGTTAAATAAATTTGCCCCCCTACATAATCCATTTAATATTTTAGGAATTAAAGTTGCCCAGAATATTTTTAAAAAAGCAAAACAAGTTGCTGTTTTCGATACTGAATTTTATAGCAGTCTCCCAGAAAAAGCATATACTTATACTCTGCCTGAAAATCTTAGAAAAAAAGGATTTAGGAAATTTGGATTTCATGGTATTTCTCATGAATATGTTGCTAGAAAAGCTTCAAAAGAAGAAGGATTTGATTTTAAAAAAATAAAGATTATTAGTTGTCATTTAGGCGGAGGATCAAGTATTACGGCCATAAAAAATGGAAAAGCGATTGATACTTCAATGGGTTTTACTCCTCTTGAGGGACTGACCATGATGACAAGGTCAGGAGATATTGATCCTGGGATTGTTTTGGAGATTTCTAAAGAATATGGATATGAAAAAGCCAAGAAAATTTTAAATTTGGAATCTGGGATAAAAGGTATATCAGGAATTTCAAACATGCTTATTCTTTTAAAAAAAGTGAAAGAGGGGAATAAAAAAGCAAAGCTTGCTTTTGATATCTTTGTTTATAAAATTCAAAAATATATCGGTTCTTATTATGTTGCTTTGGGAGGTTGTGATTTAATTGTTTTTACAGGATCTATAGGGGCTGGGAAATCTGAAACAAGAAATGCAATAGTTTCTGGATTGCCTTTTCCAACCAAAGTAAAGGCTATTAACCCTGACGAGGAAAGAGCAATTGCTGAAAAAATAATCAAATTAATTAAATTATAAATATGCAAAAGAATAAAAAACACATTCTTTGGTTTAAAGAGATTTCTTCTGAAGACGTTCCTCTTGTTGGAGGGAAAAATGCTTCTTTAGGAGAAATGTATTCCGAACTCAGGAAGAAAAAAATAAATATTCCGAATGGATTTGCTTTAACGTCCGAGGCATATTGGTATTTTTTAAAGGAAAATGGAATTAAAAAGAAATTAGAAGATATTTTTAAATCTTTCAATCCGAATAGTATAGACAGTCTCCAAAAAACAGGCAAAGAAGCAAGAAAGTTGATTCTAGATTCAAATTTTCCTTCTGACATCACAAAAGAAATTATTGCTAGTTACAAAGAACTTTCAGATTTTTATAATCAGAAAAATTTAGATGTTGCTGTAAGGTCCTCAGCTACAGCGGAAGACCTTCCTAGCGCTTCTTTTGCTGGACAACATGAAACATATTTAAATGTTTCGGGAGAGAAGGAACTTTTAAAAGCTATTAAAAAAAGTATGGCTTCTCTTTTTACTGACAGAGCTATTTCTTATAGAGAACAAAAAGGATTTAATCATTTAAAGATTGCTTTATCTGTTGGAATTTTAAAAATGGTTAGATCTGATTTATCTTCTTCTGGCATAATGTTTAGTCTAGATACAGAAACTGGTTTTAAGGATGTCGTCTTAATTAATTCTATTTGGGGAATAGGAGAGATGATCGTTAAGGGAAGAATTACCCCTGATGACTTTTATGTTTTTAAACCAACTTTGAAAAAAGGTTTTAAATCGATTATTGTTAAAAATCTTGGAAGAAAAAATAATAAATATATATACGGAAAAAAAGGAGGATTAAAAGAAGTTCCTGTTCCTAAGAAAAAAAGATTGGAATTTTCTCTCTCTGATAAAGATATTCTTACCCTTGCTAAGTGGGCTTGTTTGATTGAGGAGCATTATTCAAAGAAATTTAATAAGTGGATGCCCCAAGACATGGAATGGGCTAAAGATGGTAAGACGGGGGAACTTTTCATTGTCCAGTCGAGACCAGAGACGATTCATTCATTGGACAAAAACAAGGAATATGTAGAGCACAAAGTAAAAACAAATAAAAAACCGATCTTGGAAGGGATAGCTATTGGGGATAAGATAGGAAAAGGAAAAGTAAGGATAATTAATGATGTTTCCAAACTTAACACTTTTAAAAGAGGAGAAGTGCTGGTTACTAAAATGACTGATCCTGATTGGACAAGTATTATGGGTATGTCTTCTGCTATTGTTACAGACGAAGGAGGAAAAACATGCCATAGCGCTATTGTAGCAAGAGAGCTTGGAATTCCTTGTATTGTAGGCAGTGAAAAAGCAACTGAAGTTCTAAAAAACGGAGATAAAATTACCGTTGATTGTACCCAAGGACTTAAAGGAAGAGTTTTTAAGGGAGATATTTCTTTTGAAACTAAAAAATATAAATTGGGAGAAGGATTAAAGCTTAAGACAAAGATTATGATGAATATTGGAGCACCAGAAATTGCTTTCAAAAATTCTTTTCTTCCAACCGAAGGAGTGGGTTTGGCAAGAGAAGAATTTATTATTGCTGATAAAATCAAAATTCATCCTTTAGCTCTTTATCATTTTAAGAATCTCAAAGATAAACAATTAAAAAAGAAAATAGAAGAAATAACCGTTGAACACAAAGATAAAAGAGAATATTTCATTAAGGAGTTAGCTGAAGGGGTAGCTCAAATTGCAGCTGCATTTTATCCTAAAGAAGTCATAGTAAGGTTCTCTGATTTTAAGACAAACGAATATAAGAATTTAATTGGAGGAAGTCTTTTTGAAAAAGAAGAGTCTAATCCGATGCTTGGGTTTAGGGGGGCCTCGAGGTATGTTGATAAAAACTTTCAGCCTGCCTTTAAGATGGAATTAGAAGCTATCAAAAGAGTAAGAAATGTTTTTGGTCTTAGTAACGTTTCAGTAATGGTTCCTTTTTGTAGAACCATAGAAGAAGGGAAGAAAACGTTAGAATTGATTGAAAAATCTGGATTAAGGAAAAAGAAAAAAGATCCTAATATTTATGTAATGTGCGAGATTCCTTCTAATGTTATTTTGATTAAAGAATTTATGGAAATATTTGATGGTTGCTCTATCGGGAGTAATGATTTAACTCAGCTTACCCTAGGGATTGATAGAGATAATTCTTATCTCCAAAAGATCGGAGACGAAAGGAACCCAGCTGTTAAAGAAATGATAAGAGAGGTTATCCGATTTTGTAAAAAGAATAATAAATATTGTGGTATTTGCGGTCAGGCCCCAAGCGATTTCCCTGAATTTGCTGCTTTTCTATTCAAAGAAGGAATTGAAAGTATGTCTCTTAATCCAGATACGATTATTAAGACCATTTTAAAGCTTAGAAAAATAAAGTAAGAATCAATTAAATTGTGAAAAGGGTTGACCAAGTCGACTTTTTTTGCTAATTTAGTTTTGTCTAATGATTTCAGAAAAAACCAAAAAAGTATTTCGTAAAACTGGTCGAGTCTTGGAAGCATTACCAGGAACTTTATTTAGGGTGGAGTTAGATGATGGAGGTTTAATCCTTGCTTATTTAGCAGGTAAACTTAGAATACATAGAATCAAAGTACTGCCTGGAGATAAAGTTACTCTCGAGATGACTCCCTATGATGACGCAAGAGGGAGAATAGTTTATAGAGGTAAATAATAAAATGAAAATAAGATCATCAGTAAAGAAAATTTGTAAGGATTGTAAGATTGTTCGTCGAAAGGGAAGGGTGCATGTTATTTGTAAGAATCCAAAACACAAACAGAGGCAAGGATGATCCTAGCTAATCCGCCAGTTGGCGGAGTTGACTGGTGGATTCATAACTAAGAAAAAATTATAAATTACAAGTTGTTAATTATTTAATTATAAAAAATGCCAAGAATAGCAGGGATAAATATCCCCGACGACAAACAAATACAAAAAGCTTTAACTTACATTTATGGAATAGGTGATTCTTTGAGTATAGAAATTCTTTCAAAAACTAACATAGAACCATCTGCTAAGGCTTCTAAAATAGAACCTGCTGATTTTAATAAATTAAGAGAAATTATTGAGAAAGAATATAAAATTGAAGGGGATTTACGTCGCGAAAAAATGATGTCTATTAAAAGATTAAGAGATATTAATTGTTGGAGAGGGTCACGTCATGTCAAAGGTCTTCCTGCAAGAGGGCAAAGAACTAAAAGTAATAACAGAACAATTAGAGGAAATATGAGAAGAACTGTTAGTTCTGGGAGAAGGGCAGCTCCAGCTCCAAAATAATTATGGGAAAAAAGAGAATTATTAGTAAAACTAAAGAGGAACTTCTAAAAGAAAGAGAAGGAATGGAAAAGAAATTGGAAAAAAGCACGAGAGTGTCTTCTTCGAAATTCAGAGAGGGGATAATTTATATTAAATCAAGTTATAATAATATAATTATCAGTTTAACTGATTCTAGCGGTAATGTCCTTTCTCAAACAAGCGCGGGGAAAATTGGATTTAAAGGAACAAAAAAGTCAACTCCATTTGCTGCTTCAAAAGTAGCCGGAGCAATGGCTGCAATTCTAACTAAGATGAATATTAAAAAGATATCGATTTTTGTTAAAGGGGTCGGTTCTGGGAGAGATTCTGCTTTAAGATCTTTTGCTTCAAAAGGTTTCGAAATCGAAATGATTAAAGACATAACACCTATTCCTCATAATGGCTGTAGGCCTCGTAAAGCGAGACGTGTTTAAATAAAATATGAGTGCTGAATCAAAAAAATGTAAAATATGTAGGAGACAAGGAGTAAAACTTTTTCTAAAAGGAGAAAAGTGTTTTTCTGCTAAATGTCCTCTTAATAAAAAACCTTATCCTCCGGGGGCAAAAGGAAAGAGAAGAACTAGGGCTCCATCTGAATACGGAAAAGAATTAAGAGAAAAACAGAAAATAAAAAACTGGTATAATTTGAGTGAACACCAATTTAGAAAATATGTAAAAAAAGCCTTGGGAGAAAGAAAGAGTAATGAAAATTCGGCCGAGTATTTAATTCAGGAATTGGAGTTAAGATTTGATAATGTTGTTCTGAAACTTGGATTTTCTTCTTCTCATTCTCATGCCAGACAAATGGTTTCTCATGGTCATTTTTTAGTCAATGAAAAACCTATAAATATTCCTTCTTATAGTGTTAAAGTTGGAGACAAAATTACTATAAGGAAAAATTCAATAGTAAAACCTATTTTTAAAGAAATGATTTCGACTATCAAAAAATATCAACCTCCTTCATGGTTAAAGTTAGATAAATCTAAACTTGAGGGGGAAGTTATTGGTAGACCTAATATAGAAGAAGTTAATCCTCCAGCTGAGATATCTTCAATATTTGAGTTTTATTCTCGCTAATATAAACTAATCTTAAGCGGATAAGGACTGATG
>CAZHQQ010000012.1:8520-11570 GCA_964534925.1 uncultured Candidatus Saccharibacteria bacterium
ATTTGAGTTTTATTCTCGCTAATATAAACTAATCTTAAGCGGATAAGGACTGATGGGTGGATAAAAGATAAATCTTATTATTTACTTAAATCTGGACTTAATTCGTTAAAGTTCATAATTATGATTCCTTTACCTTCTAAACCAAAGATAATTAAAAAAGAAAATAATCAAGCTCTATTTGAAATAGAAGGGTTTTATCCCGGATATGGTATGACTATTGGAAATTCCCTAAGAAGAGTTTTACTTTCTTCTTTAGAAGGAGCAGCCATTACTCATGTTAAGATAAAAGGAGTCAATCATGAATTTTCAACCATTCCAGGCGTTTTAGAAGATGTGGTTAATGTGATTTTAAATTTGAAACAACTAAGATTTAAACTCTTTACTTCAGAACCTCAAATAGCTACACTTTCCATTAAAGGAGAGAAAAAAGTGAAAGCTTCTGACTTCAAAGTTCCGACGCAAATTGAGATTATTAGTAAAGATTTACCTGTCTGTACTCTTACTTCAAAGTCAGCAAAAGTTGATATGGAAATTACTATTGAAAAGGGAGCTGGTTATGAACCAGTTGAGAGGAGAAAAAAAGATAAAACCGAAATAGGAGAAATTTCTTTAGATGCGATATATACTCCCGTAAGAAAGGTAGCTATCAAAGTAGATAATATGATAGTTGGAGATAGAACTGATTATGATCGTTTAAGGATAGACATAGAGACTGACGGTAGTATCTCGCCGGAAGAAGCTATTGATCAAGCTTCTAAAATTTTAATTAAGAATTTAGAAACTATTAAATTTGATTCAAAAGAAGAAGAGAAAGAAGAGGAAAAGGGAGAAAAAGGCGAAGAAGAAAGTGAAGAAAAGAAAAATCTGACAAAGACCAAGATAGAAGATTTGGATTTATCTCCTAAAACTTCTAATCTTCTTTTAGAGAATAAAGTGAAAACGTTAGGCGGGTTAATTAAAAAATCAGAAAAAGACCTTCTTGAATTTGATGGATTAGGTAAGAAAGGGATTGGAGAAATTAAAAAAGTTTTGAAAAAGATGAAGTTAGAATTAAAATAATCTTATGAAAAAGATTAAGAAAGGAAGAAAATTTCATAGAAAAAAAGATCAGCGCAAAGCTTTGCTACAATTAATGGCAAGAGCTCTTGTGCTTAAGGAAAAAATTAAAACGACAGAAGAAAAAGCCAAAGAATCAAGGAGTTTAATTGAAAAATCCATTACTCTTGCCAAAAAGAATAATCTTGCTTGTAGGAGAAAGCTTCTTGAAACCTTTTCTGAGAGAATGGTAAAAAAATTGATTGAAGAAATTGCCCCAAGACACAAAGAGAGAAATGGAGGATATACTAGGATTATAAAAATTGGACCAAGAATCTCCGATGGAGCAAAGATGGTTTTTTTTGAACTTGTTAAATAATTATGGAAAGAAAAACTTATAAAATTGACGCAGAAGGAAAAATCTTAGGAAGATTAGCTGTAAAGTTATCTATTCTCTTGAGAGGCAAATATAAACCCGAATTTGTTTCTTATAAAGATATGGGTGATTTTGTAATAATTAAAAATATTAAAAAGATAAAAGTTACGGGGAAGAAAATGGATGACAAAATATATTATCACCACAGTGGTTATCTTGGAGGAATGAAAAAAACTCCAATGAAAAGACTTTTTAAAAAAGACCCTTCAGAGATTTTGAAAAAGGCTGTATTTGGAATGATACCGAATAATAAATTAAGAAATGAACAACTTAAAAGATTAAAATTTGAATAATATATGATAGAGAGCAAAAAAACAACTAAAAAAGAGGTGAAAAAAACTGTCAAAAAACCTGAGGTTAAATCTAGAAAAAAAGAAGTTAAACCCAAGAAAGATAAAGTAGTAGAAAAAAAGGTTGTAAAGAAAGAAGCGGTAAAAGTTAAAAAAGCGGAAGAAAAGAAAGTTTCTGACATAAAAGATTCTCGATATCTTGAAGCGGTAGGGAGGCGAAAAACCGCCGTTGCTAGAGTTAGGATTTGGACTAAAGGGGAAAAAGAATTTTTAGTGAACGGGAAACCTTGTGATGAATATTTTCCTACCTTAAACCTTCAGGATAATGCCAAGTCTTCTTTAATTAAGATGAATTGTCTTGATAAGTTTAAGATAAGTGTTTTGGTAAAAGGAGGTGGTGTTAATGCGCAGTCAGAAGCAACGAGACACGGTATTGCTAGAGCTCTTTTACTATTCAACCCTGACTTTAGAAAAAGACTTAGAAAAGCAGGATTTTTAACGAGAGATCCTCGTATGCGAGAGAGAAAGAAGTTTGGATTAAGGCGTGCCAGGAGAGCTCCTCAATGGAGAAAGAGATAGAGATAGAGATAGTTTTATTAAGATTAAAAGATTAAAAAAAATGGTAGAGAATGATTCTCTGCCATTTTTTATTTTAAAGATTGACGTATGAGATGTAAGCTATGCGCGCGACCTCAAGAATCAAACGATTGATACACTAGAGAGATATTAATTTATCTGAAGAATAGAGATTGTTTTCGGATAGGATATATATTTTTTTATCCCTTTCATTCCATACCATTTTTGGATTTTTAAATGTTCCGAGGGTGTATGTGTTTATTGTGTCCCTATCGTCAATTTCAGAAACTTTAATATTTTCTCCTGTGGTAAATATTAAATAATTTGGATTTATCCAAGAAACATTTTCTATATTTTCCGAAAGTCGGGTAATAAGAATTTCGTCTCCAAACTTCCTTTTTGGTCGTTCATTTATTTCTCTCAGGAAAAAAACTTTTATTTCTGAATTCGAGAAAAGCGCTATTTTATCTTCATTGGGCGATATTCTAAGTCCTGACAGATTGCTGAATATTTTTTCAAATGATTTTGATTCGTTGTTCAAGATATAAAGATTTTTCTCTTCTTGAAGAAAAAAATAATTTAAAAATAAATTAATTTTATAAGGAGTTTCCTGTTTAACAGGGAAAGGAATCTCTGTGAGTTTTAGTTTTGGCTTAAGAGAGTTATCAGTTTGATAAAGATGACCCGAATTGTCAATGTAATATATCTCGTTA
>CAZHQQ010000013.1:0-11326 GCA_964534925.1 uncultured Candidatus Saccharibacteria bacterium
CAGACAGACTCATAGAAGATTTAAAAGATGTTGAATATCCAGAAAGAGTTAAATTGCAACAAATAAACTGGATAGGAAAAAGTAAGGGAGCGGAAATTAAATTCAAATTAAAAAATCTCAACGAAGAAATTAAAGTTTTTACCACAAGAGCTGATACTATATTTGGAATAACTGCTATCGTATTAGCCCCAGAACATAAACTTGTTCCCCAACTGAAAGAAAATGTCTCAAACAAGAAAGAAGTAGAAGAATACATAAAAGAATCAAAGAGAAAAAGTGAGTTTGAAAGGACCGAGATGAATAAAGAAAAAACAGGAGTTGAGTTAAAAGAAATAAAAGCGATCAACCCTTTGGGCGGAGAAGAAGTCCCTGTCTGGATAGGAGATTATGTCATTTCAACCTATGGAGGAGGAGCTGTAATGGTAGTTCCTGCTCATGATTTTAGAGATTATGATTTTGCTACAAAATATGGAATAGAAATAAGGGAAGTGGTCTCAGGTGGGAATATCTCAAAAGAAGCATTTATTGATTATGGAAAACTTATAAATTCTTCGGAATTTAATGGTCTTGAGAGCAAAGAAGCGATAGAAAAAATAATAAATAGACTAAAAGAAAAATCATTAGGAAATGAAAAAATAAATTACAAATTTAGAGATTGGATTTTTTCAAGACAACATTATTGGGGAGAGCCCATCCCAATTGTTCATTGTCCAAAATGCGGAGTAGTTCCTATTCCTGAAGAAGATCTTCCTGTTGAACTTCCATACATAGAAAAATATCAGCCAACTGAAACAGGAGAATCTCCTCTAGCTTCAACTGAAGAGTGGGTTAATACAACCTGTCCTAAATGCGGAGGACCAGCCAAAAGAGAAACAGACACTATGCCAAATTGGGCAGGATCTAATTGGTATTATATGAGATATATTGATCCTAATAATAATAAAGACATAGTAAGTCCCGAGAAATTAAAATATTGGATGCCTGTTGACTGGTATAACGGAGGAATGGAACACACAACTTTACATTTACTTTATTCCAGATTCATATATAAATTTCTTTATGATATCGGAACTGCCCCACAGAAAGAACCATACAAAAAGAGAACCTGTCATGGAATAGTATTGGCCGAAGACGGGAGAAAAATGTCAAAATCATTTGGTAATGTAATTAATCCTGACGCAATTATTGATCAATACGGAGCAGATACTTTGAGAATTTACGAAATGTTTATGGGGCCTTTTGACCAAGCAATATTATGGAGCAACAAAGGAGTAAGGGGATGTTATAAATTTTTAAAAAAAGTCTGGAACTTAACTGAACAACATTCAGCTGATGAAAAAAGTAGCAAAGAGACCATAAAAAATCTCCATAAACTTATAAAAAAGATAGGAGAGGATTTAGATAAAATGAAATTTAATACCGCAATAGCTGCATTTATGGAATTCGTTAATTTCTGTTCTCGAGAGCAATTAGGAAAAGATGAAAAAGAGAAAATAATTATTCTTCTCTCCCCTTTTGCGCCTCATATTTCAGAAGAATTATGGCAGATAATAGGACACAAAGAAAGTGTAACTTTTCAAAAATGGCCAGATTACAATAAAGAATTTATAAAAGAGGATTTAGTAAATCTTATTATTCAAATAAATGGAAAGCTAAGAGATAGGATTGAGGTTAGTCCTGATGTTTTAAAAGAAGAAACTGAAAAACTAGTCCTCCAAAGGGAAAAAGTAAAGAAATGGATAGGAGGAAAAGAAATAAAAAAAATTATATTTGTTCCAGGAAAATTAATTAATATTGTTTTTTAAAATATGTGCGGGATAGTTGGCTACATATCCTTAAAAGAAAATCCTGAATCCCTAAAGATGGGGATTCAAGCTTTAAAAAGGTTAGAATACAGAGGCTATGACTCTGCTGGACTTGCCTTTTTTAATGAGGAAAAAAATGAAATATTTTCTGAAAAAGCAGTAGGAAGAATATCTAATTTAGAGAAGAAGGTGAAAAACATTCATCAAAAGGCCAACCCTCTCATATTACATACAAGATGGGCTACCACAGGGAAGGTAAGTAGAGAAAATGCTCATCCTCATTATGGTTGCAAAAAAAATATCTGGCTGGTTCATAATGGAATAATTGAAAATTACCAGAATTTAAGAGAAAAGTTAATAAAAAAAGGACATAAATTTTATTCTGAAACAGACACAGAAGTAATAGCAAATTTAATAGAAGAGTTTTTTAAAGGAAACCTTGAAGAAGCAGTTAAGTTAGCTCTCCCTTATCTTAAAGGTACCTATGGATTGGCTGTAATATCAAAAGAAGATCCAAATAAAATTGTTGTTGCCAAAATGTCTAGTCCCCTTTTGATAGGTATAGGAGGGGGAGAATATATAGTAGCTTCTGATCCAACGGCCGTAATTGCAAGGACAAAAAAAGTTATTTATTTAGAAGATGGTGAAGTGGCAGTTATAACTCCTGAAACTTTTATAATAACGAAAGGAGATGAATTAAGAGAAAAAGAAGCAAAAGAGATAGACTGGAATATTGAAGATGTTCAGAAAGGGAAATATAAACATTTTATGTTGAAGGAAATAATGGAACAGCCCGAAAGTTTAAGGAATGCATTAAAAGGAAGAATTATAAGGAAAGAAGGAAATTTTTGTTTTGGAGGATTAATTAATATAGAAAAAAAATTAAAAGACGTAAAAAGATTAATTATTACAGCTTGTGGAACTGCTTCATATGCGGGAATAATCGGGCAATACCTGATGGAAAACATAGCGGGTATTCCTTCTTCTGTATATGTAGCTTCTGAGTTAAAATATAAAAATCCAATTTTTGATAAAAATACAGCATTAATAGCTATTTCTCAGTCTGGAGAAACAGCAGATACTCTCGGAGCAATAAAAGAAGCAAAAAGAAAAGGAGCTTTAACGATTGGCATTGTTAACACAGTTGGATCTTCTATAGCTAGAGAAACTGATGCTGGAATCTATAATCATGCGGGTCCCGAAATAGGAGTAGCATCAACAAAAGCTTTCACTTCCCAATTGTTAATTCTTTGTCTTCTTTCCCTTTTCCTTGGAAGACAACGCAATCTTTCTCAAGAAACTGCAAAGGAAATAACAGAAGAACTTTTAAAAATTCCTGATTCCGTATCTAAAATCTTACAAAACCATCCTGAGATAAGAGAATTAGCAGAAAAGTATAAAGATTATAAAAATTTTCTTTATTTTGGAAGAAAATATAATTATCCAATAGCTCTTGAAGGAGCTCTAAAGTTGAAAGAAATATCTTATATCCACGCAGAGGGTTATCCAGCAGGAGAGATGAAACACGGTCCAATCGCACTAATTGATGAAAACTTCCCTACTTTTGCAATTGCTCCTTCTGATAGTGTTTATAATAAAATGATATCCAGCATAGAAGAAATTAGAGTAAGAAAAGGACCAATCTTAGCAATCGCAACAGAAGGAAACAAAGATATAAAAAACAAAGTTGATAATGTTTTCTATATCCCAAAAACACTAGAAATATTAAACCCTATTCTTTCGGTTGTTCCCCTGCAACTTTTTGCATATTATGTTGCTTATCTTAAAGGAAAAGACATTGACAAACCTCGTAATTTAGCCAAATCCGTAACCGTTGAATGAAACTATGAAACCAACAAAAGAACTATTAAAAAAAATTTCAGGGAAAAAAATAGTTTGTTTAGGAGGAGGCAATGCCATGCCAAAGGCAATATTAAAGGGAATTAAAAAATACCCCGTAGAAATTTCGGCAATTTGCGCAATGCTTGATACTGGAGGATCTTCAGGAAGGTTAAAAAAAGATTATAAAATAACATCTCCGGGAGACATCAGAAGATCATTAATTGCTCTTGCAAACACTTCTCCAGTGATAGAACATCTTTTTAATTATCGATTTCAAGGAGGAGACTTGAAAGGACACAATTTTGCAAATCTTTTAATTACGGCATTGGAACTTAATACTAATAATTACGATAGAGTCATAAAAGAATTGAAAAAAATTCTACAAATAAGGCACCAGGTATTACCCGTAACTTTAAGTAAGTCGAATCTTTATGCTATTTTAGAAAACGGAAAAATTATTTCTGGCGAAAAGAATATAGATAATCCGAGACATGACGGAAATTTAAAAATAAAGAAAGTTTACTTAAAACCCAAAGCTAAAGCATATCCTAAAACTATAAAGGCAATAAAAAAAGCTGATTTAATAATAATAGGACCAGGAGATCTCTATTCTTCTTTGGCTCAAATATTATTAACAGAAGGAATTTCGGAATCAATCAAGAAGAGTAAGGCAAAAAAGATATATGTTTGTAATCTAATGCAGAAATACGGAGAAACAAATGAATTTAGTGTCTCTGATTTTACAGAAGAAATTGAAAAATATTTAGACTCAAAACTAGATTACGTTATCTATAACAACAAGATACCATCAGAAGAATTAATGAAAAAACAGAAAGAAAAAAATCCAGAACTTTTAGGAATGGTAAAATTGAGTAAAGATTTAAAAGAAGAAAAATTTATAGGAAAATCCCTCTTAAAGCGCAATTCAACTGAACACAATACTGAAAAGTTAGCTAAACTTTTAATTGGCTTAATATAAATAGAAATTATCGCTTTAAGTCGATGGAAGCTTAATCTCCACCGATTTTTTATTGAATGTTATTTGATATTTTTCTATTATTCTGTTATAATAGAAACACGTTTTAAATAAAATAAAAAGATTTTAAATAAAGCGAATTTGTCCATTAAAAAGGAGGGGTTAAAATGATTTAAAAAATATCTTTATCCGTCAATATGATATTTTCTTAATTTTTACTGCGTTAAAACTTTTTAAATTAAAAAGGAGAAAAAAGTGGATATTTTAGAAACAGGGATACCAAAAGACTTATCAATAAAAGAAATAAGGGTGGAGCTACCAGAAGATTTTAAGCTAGAAAAAGTAGACTGTTTTTTAGAATTAACGCACAGGGGGGAGCAAGTTACTTGTTTTACAGAGCCCCCCACAATTAAAAAACTACAAAGGATAATAAATCTTTGTAGCTAAAAGAAAGAATAAATTTTGCAAAATTTATTTTAAAATCGGGGCAATGTTTAATGCCCCGATTTTTATTGAAGACACCTCACTTGAAAAATAATAAATTTTATGTTATGATATTTTTACAGCAGAGTTCGTTTATAATTTAAATTTCCGAAAGAGAGGTGAAGAAAATTGAAAGATATTGAATTTGTTATTTTAGATATTGATGGGACAATATTAAACAATAAAAGACTTTACAGATGGATTGTGGAAAAAACAATTAATCCTAATTCTATTTTGTATCAGATTTACCTAAATACCTGGGAAGGAAAAACACCAAAAATATTAAGAATTTTTCTCCAAAAAATTAGTGAAATTACAGATGGTAATAAGGTGAAAAAAATTAGAGGGGTAACAGCTTTTCTAAAATTATTACACAAGGAAGGAATAAGAATTTTTGGAAGCACTAGATCTGATAATAGAAAAACGGAAAAAAGATTAAGAGAGCAAAAAGTATTTAAATTCTTTGATGTCTTAAAGGGAAGAGAGATAAATAAAATAGAACACATTCCCTATTTTGCTAATTTAATGGGAAGAGATTTAGAGGATTTTTCAAAACACGCAATTTACATAGGAGATGAACCAGGCGACATCAATATAGCCAAGAGGTTTAAAATAAAACCGATTATAGTAACAAACACTTTTTCACAGAATGAGTTGGTAAAATTCAACATCGAAAAAAACTTAATTGTAAAGAGAATAAGAGAAGCAATAAAAAAATAAACCCATTTAATAAAATTAATTATTAAATGGGTTTTTAATTTAGGGTTGCAAAACTCCGCTTTTTTCTCCTTCGCCATTAACAAAGAAGATCACGTTCTCAATAAAAGAGAATTGATATAAAGTTTTCTCGAACTGTTCTCTAATGTGTAGAACGTTGAAACTCCCACCTCCGTAATTCTGCAATTCTTTTGAGAAATCCAGAATAACAGATTTTCCAATTAAAACTACATGATTTAACCTTGTTCCCTTAGGAATAAAGCTAAACAGAGGTTCCTTAGCACCCTTGAGAAGTATGTTTATTGTTTTTCTTATAATCTCTGCATTATAAGAATCACGAATTTCAATCAAGCACGGAACACTTACTAAAGAATCTTCCTGATCGAAAAAATAAATTTCCACTTCTAGGGTAGTAGCTCCATTAATCACCGTTCCTCCTAAAACAAATAAAAACAAAAAAACCAAGAAAACCAAAAAAAATAACTTCTTTTTCATTTTTTTTCTCCTTTTTTAATGTTCTTTAGAAAATATTTTACTAATTCTATGTTATATATCATACCACATAAGTAATCTTTTTTCAAGTATTCTATAGACGTTGGATGAAAATATCCATCCTAACTTTTAAAAAAGGAATTAAAAGATATAATGAGAGAATGGTGAAGAAAAAAGCAAAAGCTTTAGTTTTGTTCTCTGGAGGGTTAGATTCAATTCTCGTAGTAAAAATCCTTCAAGAACAAAAGATTAAATTAACAGCTCTTATTTTTAAAAGCTATTTTTTTAATGAAGAACAAGCTAAAAAAACGGCAAAAGAATTAAAAATTCCTTTCGAGATTGCTAATTTTTCAAAAAAACATTTAAAAATCGTTATGAATCCCAAATACGGATACGGAAAAAATATGAATCCCTGTATTGACTGTCATGCATTAATGTTGAAAGAAGCTGCTAAGATAATGAAAATGGAAAATTATGATTTTATAGCAACGGGAGAAGTTTTAGGAGAAAGACCTATGAGCCAGAATAAGGGTGCCTTAAAAATAATAGAGAAAGAAAGCGATTTAGAAAATAAGATAGTAAGACCCCTTTCGGCAAAACTTTTGGAATCAACTTTTGCAGAGAAAAATAACTTTATTAAAAGGAAAGGGTTGTTTGATGTCTCGGGAAAATCAAGAAAAAAACAATTAAAACTTGCCAAAAAATTTAAATTAAAATCATTCCCTACTCCAGCAGGAGGATGTATTTTGACCGATAAAGATTTTTCAAAAAAAATGAGAGAATTATTAGGAATCTGGGAAAAAAATAAAAGAAATAAAAAATATTGGGAAAATGATATAAAACTTTTAAAAATAGGGAGACATTTTAAAAAAGATTCAGCCAAAATTATAATTGGCAGGGATGAAGAAGAAAACAAAAGAATAAAAAAATTAGCATTAAAGAATGACATTTTAATTGAAATGAAAAATTATCCTGGTCCTTTAACCTTGATAAGAAGCTATATAAAAGAAAAGGGGGTAAAGGAAAAAATAATGAAAGAAGGAAAAAATTTAACCAAATATTATTCAACTAAATCAAGAAATAAAAAAGACGCTATTTTTTGCGTCAAAGAAATTTAAATAAAATATCTTAAATTCTAGGGAAAAGAGATTTTCCTTTTTTTACTTTAAAAGAATTACTTTTTGAATCTTCTTTAACCCCAATCTGGTCCAGTATTTTTTCTGAAGTATCCGGCAAAAAAGGATTTAACATTAAAGCAATATTTTTTAATAAGAAAATCAAATCAAATATAGTTTGCTTTTTCCCCTGAAGGTCCTCCCAAGGCTTTTCTTTTTCGATAAGACGATCGCAAAAAGTAATTAGTTCCCAAATAGCCATTAATCCTTCATTAAACTTAAAACTATCTAACGCTTTTCTATATTTCTCATAACCATTACTTATAACTTCCTGAATTTTGGAATTTAAAGTAAGAGAATCAAGATTTAGTTCATCCGCCATAGTAGTTGTCCTTGAAACTAAATTCCCTAATCCTTTGGCTAAATCGCTATTATATCTTAATTCAAACTTATCATAAGTGAAATCTCCATCTTCTGTCGGAGAAATCTCCCTTAAAAGAAAATATCTTACTGCATCAATTCCATATTTTTCGACCACTTCAAAAGGATCAACAATATTACCCAAACTTTTTGACATTTTTTTATGATTAGAAGTAATAAATCCATGAATAAAAATCTGAGTTGAAGATTTAATACCAGCTGACATAAGCATAGATTGCCACATAGAAGACTGTTGGCGTAGATTATCTTTTCCTGCCACCTGCATACCAGGCCAAAAGGCGTTAAACCTTTTTAAATCATCAGGCCAACCCAAACAAGATATATAATTAACTAATGCGTCAAACCAAACATACATCACCTGAGTCTCGTCACCAGGTACGGATATGCCCCAAGACATTTTTTCTTTTAAACGAGAAATGCTAAAATCCTTCAATCCTTTTTTAGTAAATTCTCGGATCTCGCCTAATCTTGATTTAGGTAAAACAAATTCAGGATTATTTTCATATAAATCTAGTAATTTCTCTTGGTATTTTGAATAGCGAAAAAAATAATTTTCTTCTTCAATAACTTCTAATTCCTGATTAGGATGAAGAGGACATTTTCCATTAACTAATTCTGACTCTGTTTTTTCTAATTCGCATCCTGCACAATATTTAATTTTATAATTTTTTTTATATATATCTCCGTTATCCTCACATCTTTGCCAAAACTCCTGAGCTGCTTTAATGTGATCCGGATCAGTAGTTCTGATAAAATTATCATAACTTAAATTTAAACCCTCTTTAAGTTTTTTAAATTCATTTGCATTAATATCGCAAAATTCTTGAGTACTTATTCCCTTCTCTTTAGCTTTACGATATATTTTTACA
This sequence comes from uncultured Candidatus Saccharibacteria bacterium, assembly GCA_964534925.1. Lineage (GTDB taxonomy): Bacteria > Patescibacteriota > Minisyncoccia > Minisyncoccales > CAZBVF01 > CAZBVF01. The sequence goes on from CAZHQQ010000013.1 coordinate 8,741, forward strand.
CCATGTTCATCTGTCCCTGTATTAAAAAAGACCTCGTCACCTAAAATCCTGTGATATCTTGCTATTACATCTGCCTGGATAATTTCTAAAGCAAAGCCAATATGTGGCTTGCTATTAACATAAGGCAGCGTTGTTGTAATGTAGAATTTTCCCATAAACTAAAAAATGTTTATCAAATTATTCTTGGTAATTCTCAATATTATATTGTTTTTGATATCACTTTATTGTAGTTCAGCCTGAGCTTCTTTTTTCTCTCTTAAAAAGTTCTTAAAAAATTCATAGAAAAGTCCTAATAGAGGAATGGCCAATATTGCCCCCAAAACACCCCAAAGTCTTCCTCCTATTAATAAAGCTACTAATACTAAGGCGGGAGGAAGCCCTATGACTTTTTTCGTCAGTATGGGAGTTAAGATGCTTCCTTCTATCTGTTGTATTAAGACAAGAATAATCATTATAAAAAGAGCTTTTACCCAACTTTCTAGAGCACAAAATAAAATAATCACTACCCCAGAAAAGACAGGTCCGATTATTGGAATAATATCAGAGATTCCCACAAGCAAACCAAAAGAGACAGCATATCTAACATTTAGAATGTGACAGGCAATAAAAGTGAGAAGACCTACAAAAACAGAAAGAATCAATCTCATCCCAAACCATTTTGAAACTTTGAGTTTACTCTTTTTCCAAATAGCTAAAACTATCCTTTCATATTTTTTTGGGGAAAGAAGAGCTATTATGTCATCAACTCCCTTTTCTTCAATGGAAAGAAATATAGCAAGCATAAATATGGTCATGGTAGAAATAATTCCTCCAAATATAACCGCTATAGCATTAAAAATATTAGAAGACGCTCTCATTAACCATCCCTCTATGGTCCCAGTAAAAACCTCCATGCTTTCAAAAGCCTCTACGCCTAACCCGCTTAAAGGAGGGGCTATTTTCTCAAAATATTGAGGAAAAAGTTGTGTAAATTGCTGAATTTCAAAAGCGAAGAAAGGTATAATAAAATAAATCAATCCTCCAAATATACTAAAAATTAAAACATATATAAGAATAGTAGATAAAACTCTCGGAAATCTTAATCTCTTTAAAAAGTCAATAGCAGGATCAGCTAAGACTGAAATGACCAAAGCAAAAACAATCCAAATTAAGATATCTTTAACAAGGTAAGCAAAATAGATAAAGACAAAAGCGGAAGCAATTTTTAAAATCGTCCCCCATGATATATCTAATACTTTTTCATCATTCATAGCTTTAAAATCTTATTAATTCTACTCTTATTTTTAAATGGTCCTATCAAGGCCAAATTCAAATTCTTCGACTTAAATAAATCGTTAGCAACTTTTAAAATATCGCCTGAAGAAACTCTGTCAATTTCTTTAAAAATATCTTTTAGGGTTAAAATTTTTCCCTGAAGAAGTTCTTGAGAACTATAAAGAGAAGCTAATGCATCAGAAGACTCCATCTGAATAGCCATTTTACCTTTAATGTTTTCTTTAGCCTTCTTTAGTTCTGGAAGACTCACTTTTTTCTTACAAACTTTTTTATATTCTTTCAAAATAGCAGAAATCGCTTTTTCCACATTTTTATTATCAACTCCAGCTTGAGTTGCTAAAAATCCAGTATCAGAATCAGAACTTGATCCTGTTTTTATATAATAACACAATCCGAGTTTCTCTCTTAGTTCAACAAACAATCTTGAACTCATCATCCCTCCTAAAATAACACCAAGAACTTCAGCAGCATACCTCATCGGATGAAAAAGGCTATAACCTCTAACTCCAATAATAAGATGAGTTTGGTCAGTCTTTCTAAATTCCAAGAGAGATCTGGGTATAGATTGATTCTCTATAACTCCATCTTTTTCAGGAGAAAGACAAGAAGGTGTTTTAGAAAAATATTTATTTACTTTTTTTATTATCTTTTCAGACTCAAAATTGCCTGAGACACAAACTATTGTATTTGAAGGAACATAATGATTTTTTCTATATCCCATCAAATCTTTTTTGCCCATCCTTAAAATATTTTCTTTGGTTCCTGCAATGTCTCTACCTGCTGGTTGATCTCCATAAAGAAGTTTTGGCCAAAGAGTTTGTAGGTAATGCATCGGATGGTCGTTTATCATATTAATTTCTTCTAGGATAACTCCTTTTTCTTTTTTAAGTTCTTCTTTTGGTAATGTAGAGTTTAAGAAAATATCAGAAACCCAATCTAACGCTATATCAATTTTTGATTTTTCAACTTTGGCATAATATCCTGTATATTCTTCTCCTGTGAAAGCATTAAAAAGACCTCCTATTTTATCTAATTCTTCAGCAATATCTAAAGGAGATGGCCTTTTCTCAGTCCCCTTAAAAAACATATGTTCTAAAAAATGAGAAATTCCGTTTAACTCTTTTGTCTCGTACTTAGAACCAGTACCGACAAGAATTAAAACAGTTGCAGCAAGAGTCTTTTTTTGAGGAACAGTGATAATCCTTAATCCGTTTTTAAGAGTAGTTTTTTTATACATAAAATCATTCTAATATTCTAACATCCTAACATCTTAACATTTAAACATAAGAGAAAAGAGAATGAGAATATACG
>CAZHQQ010000014.1:0-10298 GCA_964534925.1 uncultured Candidatus Saccharibacteria bacterium
CCGAAAACATCTGTAGCCGTTGTTATAAAGATAGTCGCTGAAGATGCTGGGTCTTTTCCTAATTTCTTCATAACCAATGGAGTAATCGCTCCAAAAAAACCTGAGATAATAAGATTAATAACCATTGATAACCCAACAATTAATCCAAGTACTGGATTATTGTTCCACAAAATAGCTGCAATAGCAACCAGGACACCGCTTATTATACCATTTATTCCACCAGCGAGAACTTCATTGATAATAATTTTCTTAGTTGTCTTTAGATTGATTTCTTTTAATGCCAATCCCCTAACAACAACTGCTAAAGTTTGTGTTCCTGCATTTCCACCCATACCTGCCACTATCGGCATATAGACAGCCAGTAAAACGAATGCAGAAATAGTTTCTTGAAAAAGGCTTACGACTGATGCAGCAAGAAATGCCGTTCCAAGATTAATAATCAACCATTTATATCTGTTTTTTACTTTTGTTAAAGCAGAATCCAAAACATCTTCTTCCTCGCTGACACCAGCAAAATCGCGTAAACTGCTTACTGAGTATTCTCCAATTAATTTAAGAATATCATCGGAACAAATAACTCCCAAAATACTATTATCTTCATCTAGAACTACAATTTTATCATGCATGTTCTTCTTAAACGTATCAATAACTTCATCTTCGTCTCTGTTATATTCAATATGGGAAAGTTCTCTAATATACTTATTGATTTTTTCTTTACCTTTATGAAGAGCAAGGACATGTCCTGCCAATTCTCCAATTAAAAAACCGTCTTCCACGACGAGTATGGTTGGAAACTTTCCTGTTCCTATTTCGTGTTTTTTAATTATTTCCGAAAGCTGTTCAAATGTAATATCTTTAACTACTTCTACGTAATCTAAACTCATAATACCTGCAGCGGTTTTCGGATTAAATTTGAGTAGAAATTCTACCTTTTCCTTAATTTCTTTGCCTAATTTTTCCAAAAGTTTTTTTCTTCTTTTGCCGTTTACGTTTTGCAGTAAATCAGTTGCCTTCCCTGGATCTAAATAATCAACAAGTTCTATTAATTCTCTATCGCTTAATCTACTCATAATTTTCTGCTGTAATCGTTTTGATAGATTTAAGAGAACAAATCCTTGATTGTTTTCAGGAATCTTTCTAAAAATAGAAATTCTCTCTTTCGGACAAGACAATATTTTATACATCAAATTATTTTGTGTTTTCTTTTTTACCATTTAGTTGTGTTTCTATTTAAAACAAGGCAAACAAGTTCACCTTATATCTTTATGATATTCCTATTTAGGAAGATTTCAAGAAATAATCAGGGTCAAACCCTGATTGTTCTATGCAGGGTTTGACCCTGATTGTTCTATGCAGGGTTTGACCCTGATAGCTGGTTGACACCAGGTGTCAACCGACTTACCGACTGACTTATAAAAAAAGAGACCACCATTCAATTTTTGAGAATGGTGGTTTTTGTTGTCTTATAATCTATATACCGAGATATTTTGCTACCGCTGCGGCTACAAAAAACATTGTGGGAACTATGTAGAAATACATCGGTAGTTCCTCTCCCTTCAACTCTTGAACAAAAATACAAAAAGCAGTAAAAGTAGATGATAAAAATAATATAAACAATCCTATCCAAAACAGCACTAAAGACATTGTGAACATAATTAAATCTCCTTTTGTTTATTTTTTAATTTTTTACTTTATTTCTGTTGTCATTCACTACCATTCTTGGGATTATAATAATTCTCTTCCCTGTTGTGTCTAGTTCTATAAAATCTCCTTCTTTCATGTCGGTTTCTTTAGCAATCCCGCAAGGAATAGTTATCTGCATTTTTTCTCTTACACGCACTATAACCATTTTTGCGATATTGTCTCCCCATAACATGGGAGTTAAAAGAATACTACTTCCTATTGTTTGTAATCGCAATAAATTACCTTTTTCAATATGCATCTTTTTAGCAATTTCAGAAAGAATCGTTACCTGTCTATTTGTCTTTACTCGTGTTATATTCATTTCCTTTCTCCTTTTATTTTTAATATTTATTAATGAGCTCTTTTTAATATTTTCAAATACGAATAATATTATAAAGACCCTCATATAATATCACATATTCTGGGAAAGTCAAGGAAGAACGAATTAATAATAGAGAAAAGAATGAATGAAAAAGAATGTTATTTCAGGGTCAAACCCTAGCAGAGCCAGGGATTGACCATAAAAAAAGAGTACTTTCAGTACTCGTTTTATTGTGCGCGTGGCAGGAATCCCTCGGCCATAGCCTACGGGCGAGGCGGACCTGCGACCTTCCTGTATTAAAACAAGTTCGGTACAGGGCATGCTTCTTTACTGTGCCCCGTAGCAAATTTGGACTTAGTGCGCGTGGCAGGAATCGGACCTGCGACCTCTTCTTTATCAGAGAAGCGTTCTAAACCACTGAACTACACGCGCAAATTTTACTATTAGGATCAAAGAAACGTTCTAAACCACTGCCGCTCAATTAATAAATTGAGCGAGCCTCGCTCAGTAAACTGAGCGGGAACTACACGCGCCTATTTCTTCTTTAAGGGTTTTTTCTTTTTAACAACCTTCTTGATTTTCTTAACTTTCTTAACTTTTTTCTTTTTCTTTCTTGGTTGAGAAAAACTATCAATAATTAAATCAGGAACTACCTTCTCAAAATCTTTCGGAGATATCTTAATCGAAAAACCATTGTCTCCAGAATTAAAAAATATCTTGGGACTTTTAAAAATAGATTTTTCGATAAAACTATTTAATTTCCAAAGATTTCCGAAAGGTGGTATTGCCCCTGGCTTCATTCCCTTTAAGTTACTTTTCACCCATTTTTCAGTTACAAAGTCAATTTTTTTGACTGCTTTCCCTCCTTCTTTCTTTCTTAGAATATTAATTTTCTTTTTCAACTTTTCTTTGTCTAAATTTTTATCTGCAGAAATATTAACTAAAGCAAATTCTTTTAAAGGTGGGCTTGTTCTAATAACTAAGGTCTTAATAGATATCTTTTCTGGCATTCTAAGGGTTGCAGCTTTATCGTAGGCAGTAAAAACTTTACGATGTTCAACAATCTCGTATTTTGCTTTAGATTTTTCAAGAAAATTAATTATTTTTTTAGGAATAGCCATAACTATACATTATATTTTAGACAAAAATAAAAGACCTGTCAAAGGCCATTTATTTATATATTTAATAATTAGGATATTCCGTTTCTTAAAGTTGCTTCGTTCCCAAACTTAGAATCTCCATTTTAAATTAGAGATTAACACTTTGAGATTAATAACAGAATTCTCAATTATTAATCTCAGCCGACACTCAAAAATTTTGTATTGATCCATGGACAGGTTCCCCTACCCATGCCTTGTTACGACTTCATTCTTGTCACCGATCTTAGCTTAGGTCCTGAAAAACAGGAACTTCGGCTACTATCGGCTTCCCTAATGTGACGGGCGGTGAGTACAAGCTTCAGGGACATATTCATCGCCACATGGCTGATTGGCGATTACTAGCGATTCCGGCTTCATGAGGTCGAGTTGCAGACCTCAATCCGAACTGGGGGACTGTTTAAGAGATTGGCTAAAGGTTACCCTCTCGCAACTCGTTGTCAGCCCCATTGTATCATGTGTGCAGCCCAGGACATCAAAGGGCCATGCTGATTTGGCGTCATCCCCACCTTCCTCCTGGTTATCCCAGGCAGTTCTCTATGACATGTAAAACATAGAGTAGGGGTTGCGCATGTTACCGCATTTAAGCGTGCATTTCAAAACACATGCTGACGACAACCATGCAGCACCTGAACTAGTGTCCTTGTGGGAAGTCACTATTTCTAATGACTTTCACTAGTGTTTCCAGCCCTGGTAAGGTTCCTCGTTTAGTGTCGAATTAAGCCACATGATCCACCGCTTGTGTGAAGCCCCGTCTATTCTTTTGAGTTTTAACGTTGCCGTCGTAGTTCCCAGGCGGGATACTTAATGCGTTAGCTTCGCCGCTTGAAGGGTCGACACTTCAAGTAGCTAGTATCCATCGTTTACAGCGTGGACTACAAGGGTATCTAATCCTCTTCGCTACCCACGCTTTCGTCTCTCAGTGTCAGGGTTGCCCCAGGGAGCTGCCTTCGCTTTTGGTGTTCCGGTCGATATCAACGGATATCACCCCTACACCGACCGTTCCACTCCCCTCTAACACCCTCTAGTCTAGAAGTATCCTTGGCATTCTTGAGGTTGAGCCCCAAATATTTAACCAAAGACTTTCTAAGCCACCTACAGACGCTTTACGCCCAATAAATCCGGATAACGCTCGGGGATCACGTATTACCGCGGCTGCTGGCACGTGATTAGCATCCCCTTATTCAACCGGTACGCTCATCCTGCACGTAACTTACACCAAATAAAAAAACACGTCTTATAAAACTTAGTATAAGTTATGTACAGGATTGTTCCCAGTTAAAAGCTTTTTACACTCCGAAGAGCTTCATCAAGCACGCGGCGTCGCTGGATCAGGGTTTCCCCCATTGTCCAATATTCTCGACTGCTGCCTCCCGTAGGAGTCTGGCCCGTGTCTCAGTGCCAGTGTTGGCGATCGAGCTCTCACTCCGCCTACCCGTCATAGTCTTGGTAAGCCATTACCTTACCAACAAACTGATGGGCCGCAGACCAATCTTTGAGCGAAAACAAAGTAATCTTTACTCTAACAAAGTTAGAGACCATCTCGGATTAGTCCCGTTTTCACGGAATTATACGAGTCTCAAAGGTATGTATCTACGTGTTACTAACCCGTTTGCCACTCTCCAGCCGAAGCTGGAGCGTTCGACTTGCATGCCTTATCCACGCCGCTAGCGTTCATCCTGAGCCAAGATCAAACTCTCATAAAAAAGAAACGAAACAACTTTAAAAAACTGACTTATCCTATTATTTCCTATTATTATTTTTTAAGGTTCATCTGACAGAAAAATCAGAAAGACATCTTTCTGATTGTCGTTGTGTTCTATCTTGTTTTTTATATTTTCAGTTTTCGTTTTCTATCATACTTCTTCAATTACATTTTAGTCTACTATTTTCTTTTGTCAAGTATTTGTAGTCGATGGTTAAATTTTCTGAATAGCCGATGGTCGGATTTGCCGCCCATTAATTAAATGGGCGAGCCTCGTTCATTCATTTCTATAAATGAGCGGGAACCGACAGCCTTCTTGTCTAGTTAAATTTTCTGAATAGCCGATGGTCGGATTTGAACCGACGACCTACTGTTTACAAAACAGTTGCTCTGCCACTGAGCTACATCGGCAGGACTTTAGCAAGTCAAGTAAAATAATTACTCTATCACTGAACCACATCGACATAGTCAAAAACTTTTTACTTCTTTAACTTATTCCAATAATCTTCATCCGAATAATTTTTTTCCTCTTCGTGATTTTTTTCTATTTTTTTAATCATGGAAGAAGTTTTATTCTCTGTCTTTTGAGTAAAAATCTTAAATTTTATCAACGTCTTCTTTAAAAAATCATTAAAAGCTTTTTTCCTTGAAAGAGATTTTTCTTTCTTAATTTCAGAAACTGCATATTCTTCCTTTTCAGAATCAACTTTTACCAATTCGGGAACCCTTCGAAAAAGAAGGACAATTATCCCCATGAAACTAAATATTAAGGTTGCTATAGCGAATGAGTTTACCACAACAATAATTATTATATTTCGTATCTAACGAATTTCTCGACGATAATATTTTCTCCGAGCTTGGCTATTTTTTCTTCAATTAAATCTTTTATTGTTTTAGAGTTATCTTTAACCCAAGGCTGAGAAAGAAGAGATATCTCTTTCTTTTGTTTTTCAATTTTTCCTTTAACAATATTATCAATCACTTCTTTTGGTTTAGCGGAATTCTTAAATTGCTCTCTGTAAATCTCTTCTTCTTTCTTCAAAAGATTTTCTGAGATATCTTCCTCTTTTACATATAAAGGAGCCACTGCTGCAATCTGGAGACAAATTTCGTGAGCTATTTTTCTAAAATCATCTGATTTTGCAACAAAATCTGTTTCAGTGCGAATATCCAAAAGAACTCCTACTTTTTTATTGGCATGAATATATGATTCAATAATCCCTTGTTCTGTTTCTCTAGAAGATTTTTTCCCAGCTAAATCTTGACCGCTTTTCCTTAAGATCTCTTTAGCTTTCTCTATATCCCCTCCTGACTCATCTAATGCTTTCTTACATGCAGATATAGATACTCCTGTTTCGCTGCGAAGTTTTTTAAGCGTTTCAACTGATTCCATAAAAATTAGAAAAGAAAAAACAATACTAATCGTTATTCTTCTTTTAATTTAGGTTTAAGTCCAGACTCAGATTCAGATTCAGATTCAGGTTTTGTCTTTTCTGCTTTTGGTTTTGATTTAATTATTACTTTCTTAATTTTATCCAAAATGTATTCTACTGAAGAAACAGCATCGTCGTTAGCAGGAATAGGATAATTAGCAAGGGTAGGATTAGTATTTGTATCGCAAATAGCAATCACTTTTATCCCTTTTTCTCTTGCTTCTTTTACTGTTATCTCGTCTTTGTTCATATCGCAAACGAAAACAGCATCAGGTAAACGTTCCATTTTCTTAAGTCCGTCAAATTTAAACTTCAAATTATCAAGATTCTTTTGCATCTTAATTCTTTCTTTCTTTACATATTTTTCCCATCCTCCATCTTCTTTCTCTTTTTCAAAATTCTTTAAATAATCAACCCTTTTCTTAATAATTTCAAAATTAGTAAATATTCCTCCGAGCCATCTGTGATTAATGTATGGAAAATCACATTCTTCTGCAATATCTTGAACCATCCCTTTTATTTGGATTTTGGTCCCAACAAATAGAATCATACCATTCTCAGAAATGGTTTTTTTAACAAAATCTAAAGCTTCAATAAGTTTTTCTCTCGTGATTTCAAGGTCAATAATATTAACATTATTCCTACATCCCTGAGTATAAGGCTTCATCTTGGGATTTATCATTGAAACACGATGACCAAAATAAAGTCCAGCATCTGCCATATCGTTTATGTCAACAGAAAAATCATCCTTCTTTTTAGAAGGAATGCTTTTCAAACTTTTTTCTTCTTTCTTTTTTTCTTCTTCCATGGTTAATTCTTAATTAAAAAATTACTTCTTTAGCAATAAAAATTTTAACAATATTCTTGCTTTATATCAACCACAATAACATATTGAAGAAATAAAGCAATATGTGATAATATGAATTAAAGATGATTACACTATACAATACTTTATCTCATAAAAAAGATGTTTTCAAGCCATTAAAAGCCAAAAAAGTGCTTCTTTACACTTGTGGACCCACAGTTTACTGGTTTGCTCACATAGGAAATCTACGCAGTTATATTTTCTCTGATATTTTAGTTAGAACTTTTAGATATAACGGATATAAAGTAAAACATGTGATGAATATTACTGATATTGACGATAAGACCATCAAAGGAACCGTAAAAGAATATGGCAAAGAAGCTAAAAAAGAAGAACTTAAAAAGTTCACTCAGAAATATATAAAAACATTTAAAGAAGATATTGGAAAATTAAATTTTCAAACTGAACTAACTTTTATTACAGCAACAAGTGTTGTTGAAGAAATCAAAACTGCTGTTAAAAAACTCATCAAGAAAAAATTTGCTTACATGAAAGATGGTTCTGCTTATTTTGACATTAAAAAATATAATCAGAAATTCAAAGATTACGGAATGCTTGCGGGAAAGAATTTTCTCAAAGGGCTCAGGTTGGGAAAGGTGATAAGCGTTGATGAATATCAAAAAGAAAATATTGGAGACTTTGTTCTTTGGAAAGGATTCAAGAAAAATGATGATGCAAATATTTATTGGACAGACCCAATTTTAGGAAAAGGAAGACCTGGGTGGCATATTGAATGTTCTGTAATATCAATGAAATACCTTGGTAATAGTTTTGATGTCCACAATGGAGGCGTAGATCTTATATTCCCCCATCATTCAAACGAAATCGCCCAATCGCAAGCATTGAGCAATAAAGTTCCTTTCGTTAGATACTGGATACACGCAGAACATATGATGATAAATGACGAGAAAATGTCAAAGTCAAAGAATAATTTCTACACTTTAAGAGATATAGAAAAAGAGTTTGATCCTTTAGCTTATCGTTATTTATGCCTTGGAAGTCATTATCGCTCAAAAATGAATTTCAGTTGGAGAAGTTTAGAATCCAGCCAGAAGGCCTTAGAAAGATTAAGGAAGAAAATGATTGAATTCAAAAAAGAAAAAGAAGATAAAGAATTTAGCAAAATGGCAAAAGAATATAAAGAAGAATTTTTAACTCTTTTGGATAATGATATTGACACGCCAAAAGCTTTGGCTCTAACTTGGAAAATGATTGAAAGTAAACTAATTTCTAATGGAGAAAAATACTCTTTACTTTTAGAATTTGATAAAGTGCTTGGATTAAATCTTAGGGAAGTAAAAAAATTGAAAATTCCTTCCGAAATTATAGAACTTTCAAGGAAAAGAGAGCTTCTAAGGAAACAAAAAAAATGGGAAGAATCAGATGAAATAAGAAAAAAGATAGAAAGTAAAGGATATAAACTGGAGGACACTGGAGAAGGAACGAAAGTTGTTTAAATAAAAACAGGAAATCGTATGTCTTATGCCGTATAGCGTATTCCGTATACCGTATGGAGAATAGAAAACAGAGAATAGAGAACAGAGAAGCAGAAAAGAAAGAATTAATCTCTTAAAAAACAAAAACCGGTTTAGATTTAATCTTCACCGGTTTTTTATTCTTCAATTAAAGAATCTTTTCTGAAATCTTTCTTTTTTGAAATCTTCTTTTTCTTTTTAATTCTTTTTCTTTTTTCTTTTAAAGGAACTTTGGTTGAGATTCTTTTTTTCTTGGGCGTATTAATTTTCTCTATTCTTTTCTTTAATAATCTAAAAGCAATTTCCTCATTTTTTTTCTGAAATCGGGATTCAGAGATTTTAACAGAAACTCCTGAAGGTAAATGATGTATAGAAACAGCAGTTTCTTTTTTGTCTCTTCTCTGCCCTCCGGGTCCCGAAGACAAAGACCTTAAAGTCTTACTTTCCTTTCTTAAGCTTTTTAAATCAGTTTTATATTTCATCTTTATCACCTCGTCTCTATTAAACCATTTTTATCTTCAAAAATCCAAAAAATATCTTATAAATTGACTTTGACAAGTCCCTCATTTTTTTATATATTGATATTAATGGTAATGAGCAAAGAAAAAGAGATAATGTCTTCCAAAAACATCCCACCTCAGAACATAGAAGCAGAGAAATCAATGCTGGGATGTTTAATGCTTGATAAAAACGCTATTTTGAAAGTAGTTGATTTTCTTCAACCTAGAGACTTTTATAAAAAGATCCATCAAGAGATATATGAAGCAATACATACTCTTTCTGAGAGATCAGACCCTATAGATCTTCTCTCTGTTGCTAGTAGATTAAAAGAAAAAAAGAGATTAAAAGAAATAGGAGGAAACACTTATCTTACGGAATTAATAAATTCAGTTCCTAATGCTCTCCATGCATTAAGTTATGCAAAGATAGTCCAAAGAAAAAGAATTCTTAGAGATTTAATCCAGAGTTCTTATGAGATAGGAAGCTTGGGACAAGATGAAGATGAAGATGTTGAGATCCTTTTAGACCAAGCAGAGAGAAAGATATTTAACATAGCCCAGAGAAGTTTAAATCAAAGCTTTACGCCTATAAAACAGGAACTAGAAGAAGCTTTTGAAAGAATAGACAAACTTTCAAAAAATAAGGGAAGTATTCGTGGAACTCCAACAGGATTTGACAGTTTAGATAATTTGTTATCAGGTTTCCAGAAAGGAGATCTTATAGTTCTCGCTGCTAGACCTTCGCTTGGTAAAAGTTCCCTTGCTATGGATATTGCGAGGAAGTGCGCAGGATACAATAATATTCCAGTTGGGATATTCTCTTTAGAAATGTCTAAAGATCAAATAGTAGATCGTTTAATTGCTGCTGAATCAGGAGTTGATCTTTGGAGATTAAGAACAGGACGTCTTTCTCAAACTGATGGAAATAACGACTTTGATAAAATACAAAGATCGTTTGACGTTCTATCTAAAGCTCCGATATTTATTGACGACACTAGTTCTTGTAATATTCTCCAAATGAGATCAATGGCAAGAAGAATACAAGCAGATAAAAAACTAGGTTTAATTATTGTTGATTATTTACAATTAATGGAACCAAGAAATAATAATGCCCCAATGGTCCAACAGATGACAGAAGTTTCAAGATCTCTCAAGGGA
>CAZHQQ010000015.1:0-9592 GCA_964534925.1 uncultured Candidatus Saccharibacteria bacterium
TTCAGAAATAACTTTTTCAAAAAAGAAAGAAAGTTCTCTATTTAAAACAAAACTCTCAATTTCTTCTTCTCCTAATTCGTACTGTTCTTTAAATCTTTCTCTTTTTTGATTGGGAAGTTCTGGGATACTAGAAAAAATAAGATCAATTTCTTCCTTTTTAAATTGGAGAGGTGGAAGGTCAGGCTCTGGAAAATATCTATAATCGTGAGCTTCTTCTTTTACTCTTTGACTTATGGTCTCTCCTTTTTTTTCAAGCCATCCTCTGGTCTCCTGAATAACCTTCTCTCCTGATTCCAATACATTTCTCTGTCTTTCAACTTCAAACTTAATGGCTCCCTCAACAGATTTAAAAGAATTCAAATTTTTGATTTCAACTTTAGATCCTAATTTTTCTGCTCCTTTTTTGCAATAGATATATTTACTTCAACTCTCATCTGACCTTTTTCCATATTAGCATCTGAAACGTCTAAATATCTTAAAATTAACTGGAACTCTTGAGCAAATTTCATTGCTTCTTCAGCTGTTTCTATATTAGGCTCTGTTACAAGTTCCATTAATGGAATACCTGCCCTGTTAAAATCAACTAAAGAATACCCATCCTCATGAATAAGTTTTCCTACATCCTCTTCTAAATGAATTCTATTTATCTTTATTTTTTTATTATTTATTTCTAAAAATCCTTTTTTACATAAAGGAAATGAATATTGAGAAATTTGATAACCTTTAGGTAAATCGGGATAAAAATAGCTTTTTCTATCAAAACTAGAATGTTCGGCGATATTGCAATTTAAAGACAATCCAGTTTTTATAACTTTATTCACCGCCTCTTCGTTAATAACTGGAAGCACTCCCGGATGAGCTAAGCATATAGGACAAACATTAACATTAGGTCTTTCTTCGTCAGGGTCATTAACACAAGAACAAAACATTTTTGACTTTGTCTTAAGCTCTGCATGTATTTCTAAACCAATTGTCGTCTTATGTTCAGACATAATATTACTTCTTACTTTTTTGGTACTCTTTCATTATTTTTATCCCAGAACTTGTTCCTATAATGTCAGCCCCTCCTTTAACCATCATTTTAAGATCTTTTAATGTTCTTATTTTCCCTGAAGCTTTTATTTTAAGACCCGGAGCATTTTTTCTCATAATCTTCACATGTTTTAATTTTTCTTTCAATTCACTGTACTCTAAAGGGTCTTTAAAGGTCGCCGTTTTAACACAAATAGCTCCAGCTTTTTTTGTAATCTCTGAGGCTTTCTTGATTTCTTCTTCTGTTAGAAAACCAGAACCAATAATTACTTTGGTTGAAAGAATTTTAGTAATTCCCTTGAGGTCATTCAATACTTCGTTAAATCTTTCATATTTCAAATCTACTATATTCATTACTATGTCCAATTCATCCGCTCCGTTTATTTTCGCCTCTTTGCAAATTTTAACTCTCTTAGCATGAGAACTAAGACCCATCGGAGGATCTATCAAAACAACAATTTTAATATCCGTTCCTTTCAGTTCTTTGCTAGCCAATTTTACCCATTCAGGATTTATGCAAACTGAACGAAAATTATATTTCTTAGCTTCAAGACAAGTTTTTTTAATATCTTTAGCCTTAGCTTTAGTATTTATATTAGTATGATCTATAAATTTTGATATTGGTTTTTTCGCTTCTTTAGAAATATTTGATAAATTTTTCATATTTTTTTAGAACCTCGTTAAAATTCATTTGCAAATATGAAATTTCTAACAAGGTTCATGGTCTCTTAATTATTGTTTTTCTATTCTTAAAAAATTTTATTATTAATATAGGCCCAACCAGATAACATTTTTATTTTATCATATTACGTCATATTAAAAAGCCCTGCAATTATTTATGATTTATTTTACAGGGCTTTAGGCTTAAACTTAAAAGTCTTCAAACAATGATGGCGTTTCCTTTTTTACAATCCTGAGAATCTCTCTATGTAATCTTCTTATTTCCCATTCTGCTGCTTTTTTTAAGCGTAACGAGAAAAGATGTCTTAATTCTCTTGCGTTTACATAACAATAACAAGGGGTATTCCAGAAAACTGGCATTATCTTACGACTATCTTGCTTTGATGCTCCTAACTTTCTCTTTGCGTCGAAACTGTAAATACCATTTTCTGCTGCCTTATCATCTATATGTAGAAGTTCCATTACCGTCTTTTCGTTTTCAATGTAGTCGTATGTACAATATACAAATGCATTTTCATTCGCTGAGATATACCTAGTACTCCGAAAAGTCCATCCTATACCAATCTTATGCCGTACCCACTGGTTTTGAAGAGACTTGCTAATCCCGTTAATATAGAAAACAAATTGAACTGCTTGAAGCGGAGTCGTATGTCCTAATTTAATTAAATCTTTATTTAATCTTTCATCGTCTTTTATTGTTCCTTTGCTCTCATGACTCGCTCTTGCAGTAAACGCTGGTAAAGTTTCTGAAGTGCAAATACTTCTATATTTCCCGACTGGTTTTGTTATAGCAACCAGCTCGACTAATAGTTCTGTATTTCTGAATAATCCATCTCTCAAGTATCTCCATTTATCAGAGTTCATCTTTTTTCACCTTCTTTCTTTTAAATTTAAATTTTCTTATTATAATCCCTTGCCTCTTAAATAATCCAAAAACTTTTGGGTCTCCTTCATCCTCGTACACCTTTCTGTAAATAAGTTCTGTAATCCCTAAATTCACTAAAAGCTTCGCGCAATCATAACATGGTGTATAGGTACAATAGACCCGAGTGCCTTTTAGAGAGACTCCTTCTGCTGCAGCATTGGTTATGCCATTTGCTTCTGCGTGAGCTCCTCTACAGAGCCCCGAACCGCCAAGTAGCTTCTTTCCATTTACCATTTTTGCACACCCAACCTCATCACAGTGAGGTTCTCCTTTCGGCGGACCGTTATAACCTATCGACAATAATTTATTTCCCTTGTAAAAAGCTGCTGCCACATTGAGCCAAATACAATGCGATCTCTTTTCATATACCTTCACTACTTCCATCGCAGTCTCATCCCAACTTGGAATTGTCATCAAATTTACCTCCTTTATTTATAAAATTTTTATAAAAGAACTGTACTTGTATTTATGGTTGTATCTCAATCCCCATATTTTTAGCCGTACCTTCAACAATTCTTATCGCCATTTCCATGTCTTCTGTATTAAAATCAACTATTTTTCTTTGAGCCACTTCTTTAAGTTGGCTCTTTGTAATCTTGCCAACTTTTTTCTTATTAGGTTCTCCAGAACCTTTTTCAATTCCAATTACTTTCTTTATTAATTCAGAAGTAAGGGGCTGTTTAGGATCAAAGGTATAACTACCATCTTTAAAAATTGTTATCTCAACAGGAATTTTAAATCCTACCTGATCTTTTGTTTTATCATTAAATTTCTGGCAGAATTCAGAAATATTTACACCATGCTGAGCCAATGCAGGACCAACAGGAGGAGCAGGATTAGCTTTTCCTGCAGCAATTTGAAGTTTAATAATAGCTTTTACTTTCTTTGCCATAATTTTATACTTTTTTAATTTGAAGTGAATCTAATTCAACAGCAGTATCTCTGCCAAACATATTTACTAAAACTTTAACTTTCCCCTTTTCCTGGTCAATTTCAGAAACTTTTCCGTCAAAATCCTTAAAAGGACCATCTGTAATCTTAACATGATCTCCTTTGTTAACATCAATTTTATATTGAGGTTCTTCTGATCCTAATCTCTTTTTTAAGATTTCAATTTCTTTTAGAGAAACAGGAACAGGAGTAGTCCCAGATCCCACAAAACCAGTAACATTCGGCGTATTCCTAACAATATACCAAGAATCGGTAGCAACAGTCATTTCCACTAAAACATAACCGGGATATATCTTTTCTTCAATCACTTTTCTTTTACCATTTTTTATTTTTATTTTCTTCTCCTTTGGGACTAAAACATTAAAGATTTTATCTTCCATTCCTAAAGATTCAACCCTCTGTTTTAAGGCTTTCGCTACTGCATCTTCATAACCTGAGTAAGTGTGAAGAACATACCAATTTCTTTTTTGGGAATCTTCTTTTTCAAGCATATTATTATAAAATAAACTTTTCTAAGAGAGACGTAAAAATGAGGTCCAAACTTCCTAAAAAGGCTGCGACTCCAATAGAAATACCCACAACAATTAAAGTGTATTTTATGGTTTCTTTCCTAGTGGGCCAATTCACCCTTTTCATCTCTATTCTAACTTCTTTTAGAAAAGATATAATTTTACCAAAAATATTTCCTTTCATAATTTTGCTCTTTTTAAAAAGCCCTCTTGGGCTTCGCTTAACCCTAACAAAAATAAAATACTATGTCAATTTAGATATCAAGATTTTCAACTTTCTTTGCGTAAGTTTGAATAAACTTTTTTCGAGGCATAACCTCCTCTCCCATTAGGGTATCAAACACTTGATCAGTTTCAACATCATTATCAATACAAACCTGGAGCAAAATTCTATTCTCTGGATTCATGGTAGTTTCCCATAACTGAACAGGATTCATCTCACCTAAACCTTTATATCTCTGAATCATTAAACCAGGAATCTTCTCTTCGTTTATTTCACCTTTCTTTTTCTTTAAATCTTTTCTAATATCATTAATAATTTCGTTTTTATCTTCTTCGTTGTAAGCATACTCTATTCTTTTCCCAATTTTAACTTGATATAAAGGAGGCTGAGCGACATAAAGATATCCTAATTCAATTATTGGCTTAAAATATCTATAAAAGAGTGTTAGGAGAAGTGTTCTGATGTGCGCACCATCAACATCAGCATCGGTCATAATTATTATCCTATGATATCTTAACTTTTCGATATTAAAATCATCAGAGATAGCTGTCCCCATGGCAATAATCAGAGATTTTATTTCTACTGATTCAAGAATTTTATCTAACCGTGCTCTTTCAACATTTAAAATCTTACCTCTCAAAGGAAGAATTGCCTGAAATCGTCTGTTTCTAGCCTGACGACTAGAACCTCCCGCTGATTCACCCTCTACTATATAAAGTTCTGATTCTTCAGGTTTTTTAGAACTACAATCAGCTAATTTCCCAGGCAAAGATAATCCGTCCATAATACCTTTCCTTAAAACAGTTTGTTTTGCAGCTCTAGCAGCTTTTCTTGCTTTCTGACTTAAAATGCAATTTTCTATAATTGTTCTTGCGTCTCGAGGATTTCTTTCAAGAAAATCACCAAGACTTGCTCCGACAACAGCCTCAACAGCTGTTTTAGCTTCGGGATTCCCAAGTCTTGCTTTAGTCTGCCCCTCAAATTGAGGATCTCTTATTTTGATAGAAACAGCACCGTTAAAACCTTCCCTAACATCATCACCAGTAAGATTATCCTCTGAGTCTTTGAGTAAATTATTTTTTTTAGCGTAATCATTAAAAGTCCTTGTTAAGACAGTTCTAAGACCGGTAAGATGAGTCCCTCCTCCTTTAGTATAGATATTATTAGCAAAACTATCTTCTTGGCATTCTCTTTCTTGAGAATATTGGAAAGCAGCTTCAACTAAAATTCCATCGCTTTCAGATGAAACATAAAAGATATTTTCCTGTCTGGGGTTAACTCCATGAGTCAGATATCTAGTATAAGATTTTAATCCTCCTTCAAAATAAAAACTATAAAGAACTGTTTTCTCGTTTCTGTAATCTTCAATATTAATTTTTATCCCTTTTGTTAAATAAGCTTGTTGTCTGAGATGATTTAAAATTCTTTTAAAATCAAACTTAACTTCTCTAAAAATTTCTTCATCTGGCTTAAAAGTAATGGACGTCCCGGTCCCCTTGCATTTTTCCTCTTTCTTCATTTTCCCAAGAGGTTTTCCTTTAGAATATTCTTGAGCATACCTAAAACCATCTCTACAAACTTCAGCTTTAAGATATTTTGATAAGGCACAAACAACAGATACTCCAACCCCATGTAATCCTCCTGCGACCTGATAGGCCTTACTTCCAAATTTTGCCCCAGCATGCAAAGTAGTTAAAACAGTCTCAAGGGCAGATTTTTTGGTTTGAAGATGTTTTTCAACCGGAATACCTCTACCGTCATCAACAACTTTGACCTTATTGTCTGGAAAAAGAGTAACAGTCATTTCAGAACCATACCCTACCATAAATTCATCAATACAATTATCACAACATTCATATATTAAATGATGAAGCCCATCAAAACCAGTATCTCCAATATACATGGCTGGTCTTTTTCTAACGGGATCAAGTCCTTCCAAAACATAAATATCTTTAGCGCTATATCCGTTTTCTTTTTTTGGTTTTTTTATTTTTTCTTTTTTGGTCATAATTTATTTTTTATTATTTTCTAACTTCCCATTCGGGATTTTCTTCTAAACTTTTAACTATTTTTCTTTGGAGTTTTTCTATCTCTTCAGAAGATAAGGTTCTATCTTTTGCCTGAAAGATAATATGAAAAGCAAGATTTTTTCTACCCCCGGGTAATTCTTCTCCTTCGTAAATATCAAAAAGATCAACATCTTTGATTAAATTACCCCCAGTCGAATTTATAATATTCAAAACCTCTACAACTTTTGTTTCGGGAGAAACTAAGATAGCAATATCCCTGATGGCAGAAGGATGAAAAGAGATAGGAGAATATTCATTTTCTTCTGAAACCATTTTTATTAATTCATCAAAGTTAAAATCAAAAGCAAAGATTTTTTCTTCTAATCCTAAGTTTTTAGTAATATCAGGGTTTATTTGACCGATAAATCCAATTTCCTTATTGCCAGACTTTACTTCAGCAGATTTACCAATAAACCAAATAAAAGAATCAGAATCTTCTGGATCAGCCTTATAATCATCAAACCAAACATCACTGATCCCAAGGTTTTCAAGAAAAACTTCCAAAAAGCCCTTGATTTCATAGAAAAGATTATCGTCTCCTTTTTTTTCTGACAAAACACCTGTCATCATCTCTTTTTCTATGAATTTACCATTTTTCTTTTCAAAAGCTTTTCCGATTTCAAATATCTTTACCCTTTTAAAATTTTTAAGATTTTCTTTTACATTTTTAATTAAATTCAAAAGTAAACTCGGTCTTAGGTATTTATTAAAAGCACTCATCGGATTTTCTAATTCAATGAGATTTTCTTTTTTCCAACCAAATAAATTTTCTTCCCCAATCAAAGAATAACTATAAGCTTCCGTAAACCCTTTTTCTTTTAAAATGTCTTTACAGGTATTTCTCCATAGAACTTCATCTTTCTTTTTTGGAGGAATCAAAACCGATTTTGGGAAAGAAGAAGGAATCTTTGAGTATCCAAAAATTCTCCCAATTTCTTCTATTAAATCTTCTTGAATAGAAACATCCATCCTTCTGGTCGGAACAGTTACTATAAATTTATCTTTTCTTTCTTTGACTCCAAAACCAAGTTTTTCTAATATATTAAAAACTTTCTTCTTCGGTATTTCAATGCCTAACAACCTCCCAATATATGCAAATTCAAGTTCTATCTCTTTGACTTTTCTTTTCTCAGGATAAAAATCAGCAAATCCTTTTCCGCTAACTCCCCCTGCTATTTCTTGGATTAAAGAGATGAGTCTTTCTTGGGCAAAATCAGCAAGGTTTGTGTCTAGTCCATTTTCAAAACGCCAAGAAGCATCAGTCTTTAATTTTAAGTCTTTTGAGCCCTTACGAACAACTATTTGATTGAAATTTGCAGCTTCAATAAGTATATTTTTTGTATTACTATCAATCCCAGTACTCTCTCCTCCTTTTATCCCGGCGATAGCAATCGATTTCTTTTCGTCAGCAATAACAAGAATGTTTTTATTCAATTCATATTCTTGGTCGCCCAAAGTTTTAATTTTTTCCTCTTTCCTTGCCCTTCTGACAATAATCTTTTTAATTTTAGAATTAGATTTTTTAGAGCAAATCTTATCAAAATCAAAGGTGTGAATTGGTTGTCCAGTTTCAAGCATTACATAATTTGCAGCATCAACAATATTATTAATTGATTGTAATCCGCAAACTTCAAGTCTTTCCCTTAACCATTTTGGAGAAAAACCAACTTTTATCCCAAAAACCGTACTTGCAAGATATCTTTTACAATCTTTTTTATTTTTAACCTCTATTTCTACAATATCTCTGGTTTTTAAATCCCCTCTTTCTTTAAATTTACTTTTAGGAAATTTAATTTCCTTTCCCAGTATTACGGCAAGTTCTCTAGACACTCCAATATGGGAGAAACAATCACAAGCTCGATTAGGAAGAACATCTATATTTAAGATCCAATCATTTCCTTTCTTTTTAATTTCTTCAACCTCAAAACTATGATCGGTTAAAAGTTCCGACACTTTCTCTGGTTCTGGCACATCTCCTTTAATATATTCTTTTATCCAGTTATAAGAAGTTTTCATAATTTAGTGTAATCCTAATTTACGAATTATCCGAATATTAAAATTGGTTTAAGAATCTTAGGTCTCCTGAATTAAATAATCTTATATCATTAATTTTATATTTAACCATCGCTAATCTATCTAACCCTACCCCGAAAGCAAAACCTTGCCATCCACTTTTTGAAGGAGGCTGGACGTATCCTACAGCTTTAAAAACATTAGGATGAACCATTCCTGCTCCCATTAATTCCATCCATTCTCCTTTCCCTCTACGCACACTAACTTCAAAACTTGGTTCTGTAAAAGGAAAATAATCTGGTTTTAAACGAATTTCAATATCTTTACTCTTAAAAAACCTTTTTAAAAATTCTTCAATTATAGCAGAGAAATTAGAAACAGAAATATTTTTATCAACTATAAGGCCTTCAACCTGATAAAACTGAAATTCATGAGAAGCATCTGTCGATTCGTGACGAAAACATTTTCCAGGAACAATAATTTTAAAGGGAGGATGATGCTTTTCCATATAACGAGCCTGGACAGGAGAAGTATGAGTTCTTAATAAGGGATGTTCTTTTGAATCTTTGCCTGTCTTAACCCAAAAAGTGTCCCAAAGATCTCTCGCAGGATGATTTTTTGGAATATTCAAAGCATCAAAATTATACCATTCTTTTTCTAACTCAGGTCCTTCTTCAATAGAAAAACCCATAGATTGAAAAATTTCCTCAACTTCTCTTTGAACTAAAGTCAAAGGAGATAAATGTCCTTGTTCTAACTTTTTTCCTGGTCTAGTAATATCAATTCTTTCTTTCTTTATTGCGTCTTTTTTTTTCTTCGCTTCCATCTTTTTATTTTCCATGCTTATCATTTTGACAATATCATTTTTCAATAAATTCGCTTCTTCTCCTATCTTTTTTCTTTTATTCTGACTCGCATCTTTAATCCTCTTAAAAATATTAGCGACTTTTCCGTTGTTTCCAAGATATTTATCAGAAAACTGCTTCAATTCTTTTGAGCTGCTAATTTCTTTTAAGTCCTTTTTTACTTCTTCTTTTATGTCTTTAAAATCAAAAATCATAATTTAATATGTCTTCTACAACTACTATTTTACCTTAATTTTAATACAAAATCAATCATTTTTTATCCACAAATAAAATAGAGGAGTAGTGAATATTGACTACTCCTCTAACTTTTTTAAGCACGAGAA
>CAZHQQ010000016.1:0-8516 GCA_964534925.1 uncultured Candidatus Saccharibacteria bacterium
AGAGAATGAGAATATAGACACTTACAGAGGCAATATGTTTTTCAAGGTGGCTCTCATAGATAACTAATAACTTATAACTAATAACAGAATACCAGATACCTAATCCGCCGGCTGGCGGAACTAATAATATATAAAATATTATGAAAATATTTTCAGGGATAAGACCAACAGGAGAATTACATATAGGAAATTACTTGGGAGCTATTAAGCAATGGATAAAAATTCAGGAAGAACAGAAAAAAAACGAATGTATTTTTTGTATTGTTGATCTTCATGCAATCACAACTCCTTTCAACCCAAAGGATTTACAAAAGAACATCTTGAATACAACGGCTACTTATCTTGCCTCAGGACTAGACCCTGAGAGATGCATTCTTTTTGTCCAATCAAGAATAAAAGAACATACAGAATTAGCATGGATATTAGGAACAATCACCCCTCTTGGAGAATTAAAAAGAATGACTCAATTCAAAGAAAAAATACAGAGTCACCCAGAATACATTAACGCAGGCCTTTTAAACTATCCTACTCTCATGGCAGCTGATATTCTTCTATACCAAGCAGAAGCGGTCCCCGTTGGGGAAGACCAAGAACAACACGTAGAATTAACAAGAAAAATCGCCCGTAAATTTAATAATACTTTTGGTGAAACTTTTAAGTTACCGAGAGCTATTCTACCTAAAAAAGGAGCGAAGATAATGTCTCTTCAAAATCCTAAAAGAAAAATGTCAAAAACAGATAGCAGTAAACAAGGATATGTTGAGTTATTTGACAGTCCAGAAGATATAAGAAAAAAAATAATGTCTTCCGTTACCGATACTGGAAAAGAAATAAAATATGATCTTGAAAAAAAACCGGGGATTTCAAATCTTCTAACTATATATAGTTCTTTTGATGAAAAAGACATTAGAGAAATTGAAAAGAAGTTCGAAGGTAAGGGATACGCTGATTTTAAAAAATCATTAGCAGAATTATTAGTAAAAAAACTTGAACCTTTCAGAGAAAAGAGAAAAGAACTTTCTTCAAGAAAAGAATATTTAGAAGAAATACTAAAAAAAGGAGAAGAAAAAGCTAGAGTCATCGCTAAATCAACCATAAATGAAGTAAAAAGAAAAACTGGTCTTATTTAAGATGACATTTAATCTCAAAAAATTTATACGTTCACTTGGTTTTGCATTTTGCGGTATAAAAGTAATAGCGAAAGAAGAACAAAATTTTAGGATTCAAATTGTGATAGCAATTTTGGTAACTATAGCTATTTTTTACTTTAAGATATCTATTATAGAAACCATAG
Organism: uncultured Candidatus Saccharibacteria bacterium; assembly: GCA_964534925.1. Lineage (GTDB taxonomy): Bacteria > Patescibacteriota > Minisyncoccia > Minisyncoccales > CAZBVF01 > CAZBVF01. Next base: position 1,295 of record CAZHQQ010000016.1, read on the forward strand.
TTGTTTTTACTCTTATATTCCTTGTTTTGATGGCAGAATTAATAAATTCTCTTTTTGAGAGAATTTTAGATTTAATTCATCCTTTACCTGAAAATAAGGTAAAAAAAATCAAGGACATGTCCTCTGGAATAGTTTTCCTTTGCTGTCTTATCTCAACGATAATAGGAATCCTAATATTTTTCCCCTATCTTTAATTTAAAAGGAAGAGATTATAGAAGAGATTTCTTTCTTTTTGTTCTCCATAATCTTCTTGCTTTTAGCTTCCAAATTCATCCTTAAAAGAGGCTCAGTATTAGATGGACGAACGTTAAACCACCATTCATCAAAATCAATTCTTAATCCATCAATATGAGAAATTTCTCCTTTCTCGTATTTTTTTTCTAATTTTTCTATAATCTTTCCTAAATTGATTTTTTCAATTTTAAAATTAATTTCCCCAGAATGACAATAAACATTAAAAGAATTAATTAACCTAGAAAAAGAAAGACCAGATTTTGATATTTTTTCCAGAATAGAAAATAAGACAAAGAAAGGACTTTCACAAAAATAATGAGGTTTATAATAATAATGACCCGAAACTTCTCCCCCAAAAAGAATATTTTCCTTCTTCATCCTTGGTTTAATAAAAGAATGTCCTACCCTACTCATCACCGGAATCCCCCCGTTCTTCTTAATCGTTTCTCTAACAATATTACTTGAACGAAGGTCATAAAGAATCTTTTCTTTTTTACCTTTTAAAATTATCTTGGAAACAAGGGCCAAAATAAGATCTGCCGGAACAATCTTCCCTTTTTCATCAACAAACATTATCCTATCTCCGTCGCCATCAAAAGCAATTCCCATGTCGGCTTTCTCTTCCTTTACTTTTTTTAATAAAGATTTCATATTCTTTCTTAATAAAGGATTAGGGTCGTGGTTCGGGAAAGAACCATCCATTCTCTTAAAAAGAGGATAAATTCTCAAGGGAGTTTCTTTAAAAATATTGGGTACCAGTATTCCAGGAACGGCATTTGCAGTATCAACAACAATCTTTAAAGGTCTTAATTCTTTTGGCTTAAAACCAGAAAGATTAAAATCAATATAATCTTTTAATATCTTTTTTTTAAATAACTTCCCTTTTTCTATTTTTTCAAACTTTTCTATTTTGGAAATTCTTTTTATCTCTTGGATCCCTGTCTTCCCGCTCAACGGAAGAGAATCTCCTCTTACCATTTTAAAACCATTATATTGAAAAGAATTATGAGAAGCCGTAACCTGAACTCCTCCATTATAATTAAAATAAGAAACTGAGAAATAAAGCATGGGACTCGTTGAAAGCCCAATATCAATAACATTAACTCCCCCTTCTAATAATCCTTTGATTAATTTATCTGAAATAGAACGAGAAGATATTCTGTAATCTCTACCAACAACAATGTTCAGTTTTTTCTTGGTCTTCCTCTCTCTGTTTAAAAGTTCAGCAAAAGATCTCCCTATCCTTAAGGCAACCTCTTCATTCAGTTCGTTAGGATAAACCCCTCGAATATCATACGCTTTAAATATCTTTTCTTTAATATCAACTATCATATAATTTTATTATACCATTCAAAAAAATATTTCTCCAAGAGATATAAATTCTGAGCATTGACCATCGACCTGTTAATTGATATAATACTCTTGATTTAACTGAATTTCTTTGATAAAAAACAGTATAGTTAAAAAGAAATAAATTATCCTAAAAAAAGAACAATAAACAAAAAATATGAATTCTTACGAATTAAGTTACCTATTTCCTTCAGATTTTTCTGAAGAAGAAAACAATAAAATAAAAGCAGAGATAACTTCTGTTTTAGAAAAAAATGAAGCAAAGATAGAGAACACAGACAAACCTGTTGTTAGAGATTTAGGATACACTATTAAAAATAAACGAGTTTCTCTTTTGGTTACCGTTTTATTTAATTCAAGTCCAGAAAAAATAAAAATAATAGAAAAAGGATTAAAAGAAAAAAAAGAATTACTAAGATTCATGATTACTAAAAAAGATAAAAGAAAAGAATCATCTTTAAAAAGGAGAAACAAAAAACCGTTAAAAGAAGAAACTGGAGAAAATAATATCAAAGAAAAAGAGATTAAAAAAGAAATTAAAAAAGAAAAACCAAAGGTCGAATTTAAAGAGATTGAGAAAAAATTGGACGAAATATTAGGGGAATAAAAATTAAGAAATAGTTATCAGAAAATAGAAAAAATTAACTAATTTCTGTCAACTAATTTCCATTTTAATTATGAATTTGAATAAAGTTTTCGTTCTGGGAAATCTTACCAGAGATCCAGAAATAAGAAATCTCCCATCGGGACAATCCGTAGCTTCTTTTGGATTAGCAACAAACCGTTTTTTTAAAGATAAAGATGGTCAGAAACAACAACAAGTAGAATTTCACAACATAGTTCTCTTTGGAAAACTTGCTGAAACTGCTAAAAGCTTTTTAAATAAAGGATCGTTAGCATTAGTAGAGGGAAGGCTTCAAACAAGAAGTTGGGACGACAAACAATCTGGAGCTAAAAAATCAAAAACCGAAATTGTCGGAGAAAAAATACAATTGGGCCCTAGAAGAGCTCAGAATTCGGCTCAGCCAAGTATGAATTCTAACTCCCAGTCAAATAATGCTTCAGAAGATATTCCTGTAATTGAAGATAAAAATTTTTCTCCGAAAGACACAAATAAAGACAAGGAGGAAGAAATAGATGTCAATGATATCCCTTTATAGATTAACCTCACGACTAATAACCTATAACTAATAATAGCTATAGGTTGTAGGTTATTAGTTGTTTAATTGCAAATTATGCCCTGTTATTTTTGTCAAAAAAATATAAAAGAAATAGATTATAGAGATACCGAAACTCTTAAAAGGTTTGTTTCGGCTCTTTATAAGATAAAATCAAGAAAAAAAACAGGTGTCTGCGCAAGACATCAAAGACAACTCGCAAGATCAATAAAAAGAGCACGGTCTATTGGACTCATGCCTTATACAGCAAAATAAAATTTCTCAATAAAAAAGCCCATTGGTAAATGTGGCTTTTTTTTATGCCTTCTCTATCGCTTCTTTTTTTATTTCTTCTGCTAACTTATGATCATTTTTAAGTGTTTCTCTTGCCCCTTCCATCCCTTGTCCTAATTTTACATCTCCATACTGAAGCCAACTTCCTGATTTTTTAATAATATCATATTTTATAGCAGTATTAATAATGTCAGCAAATTTTGAAATACCTTCATTATAATAGATATCAAATTCGGTGGTCTTGAATGGTGCAGCTACCTTGTTTTTAACCACCTTAGCTTTGATCCTAGAGCCTATGATCTCATCTCCATGTTTTATCTTAGCTCTTCTTCTTAGTTCAATTCTCACAGAAGAATAAAATTTTAGAGCTAAACCTCCAGGAGTTGTTTCGGGATTACCAAACATAACCCCTATCTTCATTCTAGTTTGATTAAGAAAAATTACAGTTGTTCTCGTCTTGGATACAATGCTGGTCAATTTTCTCAAAGCCTGACTCATTAATCTCGCCTGAAGACCAATATGTTGATCCCCTATCTCCCCTGCAATTTCTACTTTTGGGGTAAGAGCTGCTACCGAATCCACAACAATTAAACTTATTGCCTCAGACCTAACTAAACTTTCAACAATTTGTAAAGCCTGTTCTCCCGAATCTGGTTGAGAAATTAGAAGATCGTCTGTGTTAACACCAATTCTTTTGGCGTAATCAGGATCTAATGCATGTTCTGCATCAATAAAAGCAGCCGACTCTCCTCTTTTTTGCACTTCAGCAATACAATGAAGAGCAAGGGTTGATTTTCCTGTTGCTTCTGGACCGAAAATTTCAACTACTCTTCCTTTCGGAATTCCTCCTATACCCAAAGCTAAATCTAAAGAAAAAGAACCTGTAGGGATTGCCTCTATATCAACAGACCTCACATCTTTTAGTTTAAGAATAGCTCCTTCTCCAAATCTTTGTTTAATCTCATCAACTACTTCTTGTAAACTTTCTTCTTTATCCTTAATCTCTTTTTTTGTTTTTTTTGATTTTGCCATGCTTTATTTAAATTATTTTAAGGAAATTAATATTCTTGGTCTTCTCCTTCGTCAACAAATACTTTTCTTGGTTTAGCCCCTTCCCCGGGACCAACCACACCCCTTTCTTCTAGAAAATCAATTAATCTTGCCGCTCTTGCATACCCAACCCTAAGTCTTCTTTGTAAAAGAGAAGCAGAAGCTTTCTTTGATTCAATGACCAGTCTTTTTGCTTCTTCAAATAAAGGATCTTCTTCAAGAGATCTACCGCTTTCAAGTGCATTATTTAAAGAACTTGGTGGTGCCGAATCAACTTCGTCTGATATGTCTTTTACGTCCCCTTCTTCATCTAAACTTGAATTCGAGGTTACATATTTAACAACTCTCTTTACTTCTTTTTCAGACACGTAGGCCCCCTGAATTCTTCTTGGTTTCACTTTCTCCGCAGAAATAAATAGCAAATCACCAGAACCAAGAAGTTTCTCCGCTCCACCCATATCAAGAACAGTTCTTGAATCAGTTTGTGAAGCTACCTGAAAAGTAATTCTAGAAGTAATATTAGCTTTAATTAATCCCGTTATAACTTCAACCGACGGACGTTGAGTAGCTAAAATTAAATGTATTCCAACGGCTCTTGACATCTGAGCAAGTCTAACTATTGCAGCTTCCATTTCTCTTCCCCTAGCTGCCATTAGATCAGCAAGTTCGTCTATAATAAGAACTATGTAGGGAAGTTTTTCAAAGTTCTCTTTATTCGAATGAGATTTATTATATTCTTCTATATTTTTTGAACCCCATTGAGACAGGACATCAAACCTTCTTTCCATCTCTCCTGTAAGCCATCCTAAAGCATTAATCGCTTTTTGAGGAGTAAAAATAACAGGACACATTAAATGAGGTATATCGTTATAAACAGAAAATTCAACTCTTTTCGGATCAATTAAGATAAGGTTTAAATCTTCTGGATGATTCCCATAAAGAAAGCTTAAAATAATATTATTTAAACAAATAGTTTTTCCCGTACCCGTAGCACCAGCCACCAAGAGATGAGGCATTTTGGCCAAATTGGCAAAAACTGGGGTACCCGAAACATCTCTACCTAAAGAAATTGCTAAGGGAAACTCACTGCTTTGAAAACGAGCATCTTCTAGTAATTCTCTTAACCTAACAATAGCTCTTGCGTTATTAGGAACCTCAATCCCGACCAAAGGTCTCCCGGGTATAGGAGCTTCGATTCTAATTGGATGACTTGCTAAAGCCATTGAAAGATCGCTAGACAAAGATGTAATCTTGGAAAGCTTAACCCCCTCGGCAGGTTTTAAAGCATACTGAGTTACGGTAGGACCAACACTAACTTCTGAGACTTCAACTTGAATATCAAAATTTTGAAGAGTTCTTTTGATAATAGCAGAATTTAATTTAACGTCTCCACCAGAGGCCTTACCTTTATCTTTTTCTAAAAGGTCAAAAGGAGGAATTTTGTATCCATTTTTTGATTCTATCCTAGACATAGACATATTTATTTCTTGCTTGATGGAATCATTTTCTGGAAAGGTACTTTTCTTCCCAAAGTCTTTAGCTACTGGAACGTCTTTAATTTTAAAATCAGATTTAAATATCTTTTTTATAGAAAGGGGTTCTTCTTCGAAACTTTCATCTTCTTCTTTATGTTTAAAAGAGAAAAAAGAAGGTTTCCCGAAAAGATACCAAAACAAGAGGCCAGAGACAAGAATGGTCAAAATAAAAGTAATCTCAGCGACAACTTTTCCAAAAAGCTTTAAGAATGGATAACTTATAAAAAATCCAATTTTTCCTCCTTGATTAGTGTCTGGATAAATCGTAGATAAAAAACCACAAGCACCTAAAACTAAAACTAATATAGCTATGGAAATTAATTGACTATTTAACTTTTCGTCTGAATTTAAAAAAGCAATCCCTCCTAAAACCAAAGCTAATGGTATCAGAAAGATGGATTGCCCTATAAGAAAGGTAAAGATTAATATAAGCCATTCACCAACCACCCCAGCCATATCAAAAAAACTCAAAACAATAACTATTGCTCCCAAAAAGAGCAATGAGCCCCATATCCATTTTTTTATTTCTTCGGGTAGGGAGAAATTGCTTTTCTTTTTCTTCATTTCTTTTTCCTTTTTTTTCTTCTTCTTTTTAGCCACTTCTAAATAATTTTAAATCTAAAATCCAAACAAATGAATTAGAAAACCTATCTTTTCTCTCATTATACCACCCATTTTTACTTTTTAAAACCCTTACCCGCTGGAATTAATTTCCCTATAATTACATTTTCTTTTAATCCTCTAAGTTTATCTTCTTTTCCTTCAAGAGCTGCTTTAATAAGAACCCTTGAGGTTTCTTGAAAAGAGGCAGCAGACAAAAATGAATCCGTGCTTAATGCTACTCTTGTTATTCCAAGAAGAATTTGAATACCAACCGCTTGTTTCTTATTTTCCTTTTTAAGTCTTCTGTTTTCTTCAAAAAGTATCCTACTTTCAATAATTTCTCCGTTATCGAAACAACTTCCCCCTCTATCTTTTACCTTTACCCTAGAAAACATCTGTTTTATTATTACTTCTACGTGTTTGTCGTGAATTATAGCACCTTGTGAAGCATAAACTCCTTGGATTTCATTTAAAATATATCTCTTAGTTTTAGAAAATCCTGAAACTTTAAACAGTTCCTTAAGGTCAATACTCCCTTCGCAAAGTTGTTGTCCTATCTCAATTTCTTGACCTTCTTTGACAAATATCACCTTCTTTTCAGGAATATTATATTCAACAATATCAGATAAATCAGCTTTCTTGGATTTTTTCTTTTTCTTTTCGTCGTCTTTGGGTTTCTCAGTTTTTATATTTATAATCTTATCTGAGGTAATTTTTATAACTTTTCCTTTTACGTAAGAAATTATAGCTTTTCCTTTAGGTGGTCTGGCTTCAAAAACTTCTTCCACCCTAGGAAGACCCTGAGTAATATCTCCTCCTCCAGCAACTCCACCTGTATGAAAAGTTCTCATTGTTAACTGAGTCCCAGGTTCCCCAATTGCTTGAGCTGCTATAATCCCAACCGTATCACCAAATTTAGCAATCTCATTCTTCCCTAAGTCACATCCATAACATTTTTGGCAAACCCCATTCTTTGCCTGACAAGTTAAATGACTTCTT
>CAZHQQ010000017.1:0-8397 GCA_964534925.1 uncultured Candidatus Saccharibacteria bacterium
AATCTTAAAGCAAAAATCATGATTACATTTTTCAGCATCATCTCTAAAAACCTCTAATCCTTCTTTGTCCCCACAATCCTCTTCGCTAACAATAACTTCATGGGAAACATCAACCAATCTCCTTGTTAAATATCCTGCCTTTGATGTACGAAGAGCAGTATCTGCAGTTCCTTTTCTAGCACCATGAGTAGAAATAAAATATTCCAAAACGTCAAATCCTTCCTTAAAACAACTTTTAATAGGAAGTTCAATGATTTCCCCCGAAGGATTACTAACAAGCCCTTTCATCCCAGCCATCTGAGTAGCCTGACTAAGAGAACCTTTCGCACCAGAACTCATAATAAAGTAGACTGGAGAAGATGACTCTTTGAGAGCTTGAGGAACTAATTTTTCTATTTTGGCCTTAACTCCATGCCAGACCTCTATTATCTTCCCGCTTTTTTCTTCTTCAGACAAAAGACCCTTGTTATAGTGACCACGAATTTCTTCAACTTCTTTTTCCGCTTGAACCATTAGACTTTTCTTTTCCTTTGGAATAATTAAATCATCCATCCCCCATGTAACTCCGGATATAGCAGAGTATTCAAAACCAAGATCTTTAATTTCATCAAGAGTTTCGTAAGCAACTTTATTTTTATAATCTTTTATAACTTCTCCAACTATCTTATCAAGTTCTTTTGAATTGACGTCTCTATTAACAAATGGATATTCCTTAGGAAGAACGTTGTTAAATAAAATTCTCCCAACAGATGTTTCTATTATTTTTCCGTCAATTCTAACTTTAATTTTTGCTCTAATATTAATTTCTCCAGTGTCAAAGGCTAAAATTGCTTCGTTTCTGGAACTCAGTATTTTTCCTTCCCCCTTACATCCTTCCTCTATTTGGCAAATCCAACAAATACCTAAAACAATGTCTTTGGTAGGACTTGCAATAGGTCTCCCCGTGGCAGGCTTTAACATATTGGAAGCAGAAAACATAAGTTCTTTTGCTTCTTTTTGAGCCTCCCCAGACAAGGGCAAATGAACTGCCATCTGATCTCCATCAAAGTCAGCATTAAAAGCCTTACAAACCATAGGATGTATCTTAATAGCTTCGCCTTCAACAAGTTTTGGATAAAAAGCTTGGATACCCAGCCTGTGTAAAGTTGGAGCTCTATTAAGTAAAACAAGTCTATTTTTAACAACTTCTTCTAAAAGAGCCCAGACCTCGGAAGTTTCCTGATCAATCAATCTGTTAGCACTTCTCACATTATAGGCCAATTCATTTTCCAAAATCTTTTGAATAACAAAAGGTTTAAATAATTCCAAGGCCATTGTTTTTGGAATACCAACTTCTCCAAAGTTTAATTCAGGACCAACTACGATAACCGATCTTCCTGAATAATCAACCCTTTTACCTAAAAGATTCTGTCTAAATCTTCCTTGTTTTCCCTTAAGCATATCTGCCAAAGACTTAAGAAGTCTTTTTCCTCCAGTAGTAGCCTGAGTAACTTGTCCTTTTCTCATACTATTATCAATTAAAGCATCTACTGCTTCCTGTAACATTCTTTTCTCATTTCTAACAATAACTCCGGGAGCATTTATTTCTAAAAGATAACGTAAACGATTGTTTCTGTTAATCACCCTTCTATAAAGATCGTTAAGGTCCGAGGAAGCATATCTTCCTCCATCTAATTGGACCATTGGTCTTAGTCCAGGAGGGAGAACAGGAATTACAGTAAGAAACATCCATGAAGGTTTGAGGTCAGCGTCTAAAATTCGTCTTATCATTCTTATCCTTCTGTGAAGTTTTTTTCTTTTTTCTGGAGTTGAACCCTCAACTTCTTCTTCGATCTCTTTTACTTTTTTCTCCCAATCTATTTGGTCAAATATATTTTTTAAAGTTTCAGCACCAGTATCTGCTTCAAAAACTTGTCCATATCTCAAAGAAAGACTATGGTATTCATTTTCAGAAATAACTTTAAGAAATTTTAATGATCTCAAACCTTCAACCGCTCTATCTCTTGCCTTCCCTAGCTTTTTTTGGTCTTCTTCCGTTTGCTTGTTTTTAATCTTCTGTTTATATTCTTTCCCAATCTCATTAAGAACTTCTTCTTTAGCTTTTTCGTCAACCTTGGTGATGATATAAGCAGCAAAATATACCACTTTTTCTATTTGTTGCATAGGGACACCTAAAATCACCCCCATCCTTGAAGGAATCCCTCTTAAAAACCAGATATGAGAACAAGGAGAGGCAAGCTTAATATGACCCATCCTCTCTCTTCTGACTTGAGATCTCGTAACTTCTACTCCACATTTATCACAAATAACTCCTTTATATCTAATTCCTTTATATTTCCCGCAATAACATTCATAATCTTTAGAAGGACCAAATATCTTTTCACAAAACAAACCATCTTTTTCTGGTTTTTGAGTCCTATAATTTATCGTTTCAGGCTTAATAACCTCGCCGTGAGACCAGGATAATATATTTTTTTCTGAAGCAAGTTTTATGATTATTGATTTTATGTTAGAAACTCGCATAAATTATCGTTTAAATTTATATATTAAGATGATTCTTCTTGTTCTTCGGTTACCTCAACATTTAAGGCAAGAGATTTTAATTCTCCTAAAAGTAAGTTAAATGAAGCTGGAGTGTTTGGATTTTCTATTTTTTCACCTTTCAAAATCGCGTTATAGGTTGCAGCTCTTCCTAAAACATCGTCTGATTTGATGGTAAGCATTTCTTGTAAAACATGAATTGCTCCGTATCCTTCCAACGCCCAAACTTCCATTTCTCCAAATCTCTGTCCCCCAAGTTGTCCTTTCCCTCCAAGAGGTTGCTGGGTAATCAAAGAATAGGGACCTATTGAACGCATATGAATTTTATCTTCAACCATATGGCTTAATTTCATTACATACATATATCCAATTGTTATTCTTTCTGTAAAAGGAAAACCAGTCCTTCCGTCGTATAAAGTTATTTTTCCATCTTCTGGAATCCCTGCATTTTTAAATTCTTCTTTAATGTCTTTTTCTGTTGCTCCAGACAAAGAAGGCGTGATAGCTATATATCCTAATTTCTTAGCAACCAATCCTAAATGAGTTTCTAAAACCTGTCCTAGATTCATTCTAGAAGAAACCCCCAAAGGATTTAAGATAATATCAACAGGTGTTCCATCTTCCATAAACGGCATTTCTTCTTCAGCTAAAATTTTAGAAATAACCCCTTTATTTCCATGTCTTCCTGAAAGTTTATCTCCTGCTAAAATTCTTCTAAACTCAGCAACTTTTACTTTTATTCTTTTTACAACGCCTGGTTCAAGTTTATGTCCCAAGGCTCTATCAAAAATTTTTACTCCAACAACTCTTCCCTTCTTGCCATGTTCAACGGTTAAAGAACTGTCTTTAACTTCTTTGGCTTTTTCACCGAAAATAGCACGAAGGAGTCTCTCTTCTGCCGTAAGGTCAGCTTCTCCCTTTGGAGAGATTTTACCGACTAAAATATCATTCGGACCTACTTCAGCTCCTATCCTTATTATTCCCTCTTCATCAAGATCCTTAAGTCTTTCTTCTCCAATATTGGGAATATCAGCAGTAGTAACTTCTGGTCCAAGTTTTGTTTCTCTAACATCGCAAATAAAATCTTCTATATGGATTGAACTAAAAACATCATTTTGAACAACTTTCTCTGAAATAATAATTGCATCTTCATAATTAAATCCCCTCCAAGGCACAAAAGCAACAAGAAGATTTCTCCCTAAGGCAAGTCTTCCTTTATCTATAGCTCCTCCATCTGCGATAATATCCCCTTTTTTTACTTCTTCTCCAACTTCAACCAGAGGTCTTTGATGAAAGCAAGTATATTGATTAGTCTTAATAAAAGTTTTTAGATTATAAGTATTCCTAGCCTTACCTTTAACCGTAATATGGCTTGCGTCTACCTCGGCTATTTTTCCATCCTCAAATGAGATTACTTCCTGTCCAGAATCTCTGGCAACTTTTTCTTCAACACCAGTAGAAACTAGAGGGGCTTGAGGAGAAACCAAAGGTACTGCCTGTCGTTGCATATTTGACCCCATTAAAGCTCTATTGGCATCATCATTTCTTAGAAATGGGATAAGAGAAGTAGCAATAGAAATAAATTGTTCTGGAGAAACGTCGATGAAGTCAACTTCCTTTCTTAAAATCATCTCTGGTTCTCCCTTTACTCGTGCCTCAACTTTTTCGGGAATAATGTTATTTTTACTATCAATCGCTATTCCGCCAGCAGCAATATTATATTTTTCTTCTTCGTAAGCACCGAGATATTGAATTTTATTTAATATCTTTCCTTTTTCCACCTTAAAATAAGGAGTTTCGATAAATCCAAAAGGGTTGATTCTGGCAAATCCAGCCAAATGACCAACCAGACCAATATTTGGTCCTTCAGGAGTTTCTATGGGACAAATTCTTCCATAATGAGAAGGTTGGACATCTCTTACTTCAAAACCAGCTCTTTCTCTCGTAAGTCCTCCCGGACCAGTAGCCGAGAGCCTTCTTTTGTGTTCCAATTCTGATAAAGGATTGTCGTTGTCCATAAACTGACACATTTGAGAAGAACTAAAAAATTCTTTTACTACCGCGATAACCGGTTTAGAATTAATAAGTTGACCTGGCGTCATAGTATAAATATCAAGAGTTGACATTCTATCTTTTGCTATTCTTTCCATCCTCATCAATCCAACCCTTATTCTGTTCTGGAGAAATTCACTTAAAGATCTAACTCTACGATTCCCTAAATGATCAATTTCATCAGGCTTAGAACCGGGAGTATTATTGAGACGAATTATTTCTTTTATTGTCTCGATAATATCATTAGCACAAAGAACTCTGTCTTCTAAAGAAATTTCTTCTCCTTTCCCCTTTTCTTTAGTCAAAGGAATTCTTTGCCATGTTTTCCATCTTCCAACTTTAGATAAATCATATCTTTCAAAATTGAAAAACATATTATTAAATAGATCTCCCGCACTTTCTGGGGTAACCATTTCTCCTGGTCTTAATCTCTTGTATACTTCAATCCAAGCTTCTGCCTGATTGGTTGACGAATCTTTAGCAAGAGTTTGTTCAATATATTTTAAATCAGGATTTATATCGATCTTTTCAAATATTTTTTTGATATCCTCTGTTTTTTCAACCCCTAGAGCCCTTAATAGAGTAGTTGCTGCAACTTTTCTTTTTCTATCAATTTTAACTCCTATGAAACCAGAGTTTTCGGTAGCAAATTCAAGCCAAGCACCTCTGTTAGGAATTACCTTAGCTCCAAAGTTTTTCTTTCCTGCATTATCTTGAGCAGTGAAAAAAATTCCAGGAGAACGAATTAATTGAGAAATAGTAACTCTCTCAACTCCATTAACTACAAAAGTCCCCCTTTCTGTCATTAAAGGGAAATCAGTTAGAAAAACTTCTTGTTCTTTTACCTCTTTAGTTTTTAGGTTAACGAGTTTTGTTTTAACTCTTAATGTCGCTTCGTAAGAATTATTATTGTTTTTTGCTTCAAGATCAGATTTATATTTAGGAGGATCCAATTTAAAATCCACGAACCATAATTCTAGTTCTTTTTTAGTATAGTCACGAATCGGAAAAACTTCAGAAAAAAGTTCCTTCAAATCATTTTTCCAGAAGTTGTCCCATGACTGCTTCTGAACTTCAAGAAGATAAGGAAGAGGAAGCCTGAAGTCCGACTCAGAAAAACTTTTTGTTTTAAAGAAATCTTTAGTATTTTTTCTCATAGAAAAGAAAAAAATACCTTAATCTAAACTTCTTAAGGTTTTAATAATATTAAAAAGAAAATATTAAGGAAAAATTATTAAACACACGACCTAAATTTTAACCTTTTCTTTTGAAAATGTCAAAAGAAAAAGTATTTATAATATTAAAAGATTTAATTTTCAACAATCGTAATGCTTATCCTATCATAAGTAAAATAAAATACAAGCCACTAATAGATAATATAGAACGCGCTGTCTAAAAAGTTAAAATTAACTATGAACTACTACGCTTTCTATTATACCCAAACCTAAAAATAAAGCAATTAGTCCGCTTCCACCATAGGAAACGAAAGGAAGAGATATCCCTATGACAGGGAGGATACCTAAATTCATTCCGACATTAATAAATATCTGAACTACCAAAAGAGCTGCAAAGCCTACAACTAATAGACGTGGAAAATTACTACTAGATTTCGAACAAATATTAAGGAGTCTATTAATTAAAACAATATAAATCAAAAAGAGAATTGAAACTCCCACAAATCCAGTCTCTTCTGCAATAGAAGCAAAAATGAAATCAGTATGAGCTTCTGGTAAAAATCCATAATGACTTTGAGAACCATTTCCTATCCCCTTCCCTAAAATCTCACCAGAACCAATAGCAATTTTAGATTGATTCTGACTCCATCCCATACTCAAAAGATTACTATCTGGGAAAAGGAAACTACTTATTCTGTCTTTTTGATAATCATGGAGAAAAAAAGACCATCCTAAACTCAAAATTAAAATAAAAAGCATCATTAAAGAACTAAATTGCTTAATTTTTATTCCAGAAATAAAGAGAACAATAATCCAAATGGAAAGTAATATCAAAACTGAACCTAAATTAGGTTGAAAAAAGGCAAGTAGACTTGGGATTAAAATATAAATACCTGAAAAAATAATATGTTTAAAACTATACATTTCTACATGCCTCATTGAAAAATATTTTGCAAGAAGAATTATTAAAGCAATTTTTGTGAATTCTATAGGATCAATTGAGATAGAAAATATTTTATACCATGCCTTTGTCCCTCTTATTTCTGGTGCAAACAAAAATAAACCAGAGAGAGCTAATATAGATAAAAGATAAATTAATAAAATCAAATAGGAATTTTCTCTAAAAATACGATAATCAACAAAAGAAAAAAGAAGCATTAAAAAAAGACCTATGATAAAAAAAATAATTTGTTTTTTAAAATTCAAGAGACCATTTGAAGAGTTGAATATAAAAAGAAGTCCTATTAAAACCAATAGAACTGCGGAAACAGCTAAAACCCAATCCATTCTTTTAAGGTGTAATAAAAATTCTCTCATTGATTATCATATTAGGGTTATCCCCCATGTCAATTAAATATTATAACTCCTAATTTCCCCTCTGTGTTTAGTGTCTATTCTACCAAATAGCGGATAAGTTCATTTAAACATTTAAACATCCTAACATTTAAACATAAGAGAAAAGAGAATGATAATATAGACACTTACAGAGGCAATATGTTTTTCAAGGTGGCTCTCGGAGGTCTGTTGGCATGGTTCCGCTGAAAGCGGACAACAGACCGAGAGTGCAGGACGGCAAATCACGCTGGGATTTGAACGTCCGATACCTTGAAAAGTTTATTGCCGATGGATAGATGAATTATCTGCCAACTGGCGGATAGTTATAAGTTGTTTTATTACCTAGATATTCTAATCGCTCTCTGACTTTTATCATAAGTCCCCCTAGAATATATACAAAAATTATCTGTTGAAGCAGGACATTCAACGCCTCCTTCACTGCCTCCGGGATCTACGACCGAAGCCGTCCAAGAGGCTCCGTTATCAAGAGAACCAGAATAATTAGCAGAAGTGGTTGCGTCTGCAGCCTGAAATAAAACTTCTTCTATCCCTGTATCTGCGGCACAGAAAGCAATTACCGAATCTCCCATTTGTCCTACCATCTTTATCTGAGTCATTAAAATTGTGCTCAACCCAAGAACAATAGCCAACATAATTACAAGTATTAATATTGCAAGATATAGAGAAACTCCTCTTTCTGAAAAATTAATAATCATAAATTAATTAAAAGTATCTATATTTCTTTGGGAAATAGTAGTTTGAATTTTTAACATGGGCTGTTCTCCTATTTTAAGCATTTCCCTTTTTCCTCTTACGTTAAGAAAAATCGTAACTCTTGGTTGCAAGTCATCATCTTGACCCCAAGAATCACTAGGTCCAATGTTGAAAGACACAACGTCTATTTCGCCAGATGTCAAATCGTTAGTATTTTCCCCTTTCTTTTCTTTTATTTGACCTCC
Source organism: uncultured Candidatus Saccharibacteria bacterium (assembly GCA_964534925.1). Classification (GTDB taxonomy): domain Bacteria; phylum Patescibacteriota; class Minisyncoccia; order Minisyncoccales; family CAZBVF01; genus CAZBVF01. Next base: position 8,063 of record CAZHQQ010000017.1, read on the forward strand.
ATCAGTAGTTGTCGCCAAATAGAATTCCTGGCATTCACCATTGTAATTCATAAATACTATCCCGTTGTCTTCTCTTGTTTTATAGTAATTATAATTATTTAAATCAGTACATGCTGCATTCTCATCTTTTTTCGCCATTCTTAAGGCTCTTCCCATATACTCTATGGCATAACTTGATTGATCCATAAGCTGTTGAGAAGTAAGAGCTCTTGCTTGACCCTTTACTGCATAATTAAAAATTCCGGCAACCACTCCCATGGTTAAAGAGAGCATAATTATGACAACTAGAAGTTCAATTAAAGTCATTCCCTTTTCCTCTTTTAATATATTTTTTA
>CAZHQQ010000018.1:0-8095 GCA_964534925.1 uncultured Candidatus Saccharibacteria bacterium
TACCGTACCGTATGTCGTACGAGAGGGTCAGTCCCTGATTTATCAGGGTCTGACCTTTTTTAATCTCGTTATCAGGATCAAACCCTCTTTCTTTTTTTCTTCTCTTTTTAGGGTTAAACCCTGGCATAACTAGGGTTTAACCCTCACTTTAACCTCTTTTTTTCTTCTGTGTTTTGTTATTAGTTATGAGTTGTTGGTTACTTAGTCATTCTATGCTCCTTTTTCTTAACCTCTTTTTTCGCCCTATCTCTGTTGACATGCACTTATCAGTATGTTACAATATGGGTGTTCTTTAATAGTAAAATAATGAAATAATAAAATATTGAAAGGAAGGAAAGAAATGAAGAAATTCGAGATTATTTTGATAATTATTTTTGTTCTTTTTACTTTTTGTTCATGTAACGGACAAGAGCAAAAAAACCATAAAGAAGAGAGTATTCTTATAAAATTAAGAGTAAGTGGATTTATTTCTATGTTAGAAGAAGCAGAGACTGGAGAAGAAAGAAATTTAGTTTTTGCTCTTAAGGCATGGCAAATAATATTCTCTGCCGTTAAGTTTAATGAGGATACTGTAGTTAGTGAGTCTGCTCAAGAAACAGCCGGACGAATAATAATAAGAAATGAATTGTCTTCTCTGGTAGCTAGAGTCAAGACTGGAAAAATCAGTTGTGAAACAACCATTTTTTCTGAAGACAAACAGATAGCTATGAAATATCTGTATGATGCATTTTGTGTCATTGCAGATGACGAAGGCGACAAAAACGGGAAAGCTTCGGAAGAAGAACAAAAAAATTTGGCAGAAAAATATATTTACAGCTATAGCTTGTTCAGGAGAGTCCTTGAAACTTATTAAAAAAAATAAACCGGTACAAAAAAATGTACCGGTTTTCTTGTTTTGTTTCTCTTGAAAAGCCAGTTAGACAAGAGTATTATAAATTAATAGAATTATATAAATGTAATCTCAACAAGACTGAATCTGTGCGGGGTCAAACCCCGCAAGGTCGGTTGATCCCACGGGGTCAGCCGATTTGCTAGTAAGTTGACTGAAGGATGGTTTTAGACGATGGTTTAATCCTGATAGATTGGTTAAAATTATTAATTGACAATTTAGTAAATCCTGATATAATAATATCACAATCTTTAAAATTATTTTTGTTTAAAGTTTAGATATTTAAAAATCAAAAAAGGAGAATAAGAAAATGAGAGAGAATGAAAAAGTAGTTCTTTTTATGTTTTGTTGCTTATTTTATTTAATTTTAGCAAAAAAAATGTTCCAATCTATTATGTTGGAAGAAATAGCAGAAATGCCACAGCATTTTATCCCTTTGCTTGCTATAAATCTTTCTCCTTCTTTCAGAGTTTTTCTTGCTTGCCTGACTATAATTATTTACTTAACACTTATCCTTGTCCTCTGTGTTTATCACTTATCGCGGGAGGGAAAAGAAAAGAATAAAAAATAAAACAGGTTGTAGGTACAGATCTTTTTTAAAAATGGATACTTATAAAATAAGTATCCATTTATCTTTTATAATTTTAAAAATAATTAAAAGAGATTGGGCAAAAAACTAAGTATTTTTTATTGAATTCTTCTTGCGTAGGTTCTACTCTCTGTGTTTACCTCAATTATGTCTCCTTTTTTAATAAACAAGGGGGCGTTTATTTTTGCACCAGTTTCGAGTGTTACTATTTTTGTTCCTCCTTGGGCCCTATCTCCCTTAATCCCGGGAGGAGCCTCTTTAACTTTTAGATTTAACTTGATAGGCAAAGAGATATTAATTATTTTTTCCTTAAAAGAAAAACCGTCTAAAATTATATTTTCTTTTAAAAAGTAAGCTGTCTCTCCTATTGCCTCTTTTGTTAAAAGAAATCTCTTAGAAGAATTTTCTTTCTCGCAAAAACAAAATTCGTTTTTATGAGAATAGAGAAATTTAATTTTATTCCTTTCTATTTGAGCTTCTTCAAATTCGTCTGAAGGATGGAAAGTTTTTGAAATTACATTTCCTGTGTCTAAATTTTTTAATTTTGTTTTTAAAACCGAAGAACCTCTTCCCTTAAAAAGAAAAGAGGCCTCTGTAATTTGGTAAGGCTGTTTTGATATGATTATTATTGAATCTTTTTTTAATTCGTTAAAAGATAACATAAGATCATTTAAACATCCTAACATTTAAACATAAGAAGATAAAAAGAAGAGATTGAGATAAGGGTCAAACCCTGACATAGTCAGGGATTGACCCTAGGAAAAGAAGAGAGAGGAAAGGATGAGATAGAGATTAAACCTCAACCTTCGGTCGAGGATTAACCTCCTGAAACGAAACTGGTCGAGGATTAACCTCCTAAGAGATCAAGAGAAGAGAAGAGAAAAGAAGGAGAACGGTTCTCCTGAGACTTTTTTTGACGGAGATTGGCTATCTGGTTAATCTAATATTGTTCCTATAAAATCGCTATTTCCTTTCAGAAAATCTTTGGAAGTTGTGGGTTTTTTGCCTTCTATTTGAAATCCCTCGACGATCAAGAAATCTTTTCCTGTCTGAACTGCTATCTTATCGTTAGGAGCTAAGAATGTTTTTCCGTTAGGACCCGAAGGACAAATTTTAGTTTGTTTCATAATTTCAACTTTCAGTATTTTTATTTTCTTTTTTTCAGAATTTTCTTTTATTTTTGCTTCTGTGAAAGTCCCGGGCCAAGGGTGAAAAGCTCTAATTTTTCTTTCGATTTCTTCTGCTGAGTTTCCCCAATCTATTTTTCCGTCTTCTCTTTTTAGTCGTTTTGTATAAGTTGCCTGTGAATCATTTTGCGGGGTTGGTTTGATTTTTCCTTTCATCCAATTAGGTATCGTCTTAATTAAAAGCTTAGCCGCTAAGTCTGATAATTCTTCAGATAATTTTTCATGATTGTTATCACTTGATATTTTATATTTCACATTAGATACTATTTTACCGTGGTCCATTTTCTCATCCATTAAAATTATGGAAACTCCAGTTTCTTTTTCACCTCTTAATATAGATGTTTGAATAGGGGAACTGCCTCTGTATTTTGGAAGAAGAGAAGGATGGACATTAAGAGATCCTTTCTTGGGGATATCTAATATCTTTTGTGGTATTAATTCTCTGTAGGCTGCTACTACTATTAAATCTGGTTTTATTTCCTCTATCTCGTTTAGACATTCTATTATTCTTTCTGGTTGCAAGATTTTTATTTTATATTTTTTAGCTAAAACTTTTACTGGCGGGGAAGTTATCTCTTTTTTTCTTCCAACCGGCTTATCGGGAGTAGTTATTACTAAAGAAGGCTCAAAATTTTCTTTGATGAGCTCTTCTAAAATATTTGCCCCAAATTCTGGGGTTCCGATAAATATAATTTTTATTTTTTTATTTTCCATTCTATATCTTTTTCTTTTCCAGCAAACTCAAGCCATACTCCGTCCGGGTCTATAACATACCATTTCTTTTTTGTTTGAGACCAGATCATGAGGTTTCCCTGAAAAAAAGGTTTTTTAATGATTTCCTTTGGTTTTAGTTTATCTAATTCCAGCCATTTTTTAAAGATGGTTTCAATAGCATAATCCAAATCTCTTGATTTTGCCCAACTAGAAACTTTGAATATCGCTTCTTTTGCTTTTTTTACTGAACCGGCCAATTCTAAAAGTTGTTTTGCAGGTTTTGTAAATCTTGAATAAACTATTTTTCTTTTTCTTGCCTCACTTTTAAGTTCTCCCAAGCTTAACCCTTTAGTTTCAAAGTAAAAAGTAATAATTTGACGAATAGCAGTTTCTTCTTTTAATTCTTCGTGGTATTTAATTTTACCTTTCTTCAAATATTCTTCTATTTTACTTGCAATACTTTTTCCTACGCCTGGTATTTTCTCAAGTCCCTTGAGACCCTTTTCTTTATAGATTAAAGAAATATCTTTTTCTAATTTTTCTAATATATCAGCCGCTTTTTTATAGGCCCTCGGTTTAAATTTAACTCCTTTTATATCTAAGAGTTCTCCTGTTTGATATAATATTTTAGCAATTTCTTGATTAATCATATTTTTTAACACTAAACTTATAAATTGCTATTTTCTCCACACTTGGGTCTATTCCTCCCTTTTGGCAAGTAATAGAAATTTGTTTTTCTGTTGTGTTGATTCCATCTAAACCAGGAAGTAAAAGGGCGGATTTCAAAGGATATTCGGTCGTTTTTACTATTATACCATACTTGTTTGGATTAAGTTCTTTTATGCTTTTAATCAATTTAGGTTGTTCCAATAAATATACGGTATATCTTAATTCAGACAATTCTTTTTCTTGAACCGGTCCAAATCTATAATCTTCTGTTGCAGCCGAAACAGCATTTTGTATAATTTCTTCTGCAACATTTTCTTGAGTTGGCAGATAAGTCCCTATGCAAGCTCTTAATTCTCCATTTTTTTCTATCGTAACAAAAACTCCTTTTTTCTGTTTCAGAATGCTTTCAGGTAAATCTTCTGAGGCTTTTTCAAACTTTCCTTTTTTAACAAATGTCTCCACTGCTTTTTTTGCTAAATTAGTGTAGTAATTCATTTAATTTAAAATTAGCTGTTAAATATCCCACTCCAAAAGGAGCTTGATAAGAAAGAATTTCTGGCTCCCAATCCGTATTATCTAAAATTCCAAGTAAAATTAATATTGACCTATAGCCACATTCTCCTGCCTCTTCTATTAATTTTGAATCCATATTAATTATTTCCTTGACCTTTTTCTTTCTTAAGAATCCAATTATTTTTTGATCAAATTCTTTTCCTTTTGGAGAATAACCAGCTGGGGCATTAGGAGTTAATCTATGGGAAAGATCTCCTGAAGCGATTACGGCAATTCTTTCATTTTTTAAAGATTTTTTAATTGATTTCCCGAACTCAAAATGCTCTCTATTGCTTAATCCAGAATAACCGATAGGTATAATTTTAACCCCCGGTACTTTCTTAGATAGAAAATATAGAGGAACAAGAGTTCCATGGTCTAGTTCTTTCTCTTTAATCTTTTTTAAGGGAATATCTTTTAAAAGGCATGATTTCTCAATCAAATCGATTTTCTCTAAATCATTTTTAAAAATCAATTCTGTTTTTAAATCGCCAAAATTATAAAAATGACCAAGTAAAATAGGGGAATCTATGATAGTAAATTGATTAAAATCTAAAGGTCCGTGAGGAGAAATTACTAAAATAGTCTTAGTGTTTGATTCCTTAAATTTTTCAGCCAAAGAATCCATTGCCTCAATTGTCTCTGAGGCTTTTTTTAAATCAGCTGAATTACCAATGGTCGGTATTATTATCGGAGGATGGGAGCAAATGGAAGCAAAGTTAATCATTTTAAGATTAAGTTAATTTTTCTGCCACATCTTGGACATTTCCCATTTTTGTCATATCTCTTAATAGAATATCCTTTTCTTTCGATTACAACGCTTTTGCATCTGGGACAGAAAGTATTTTCTGATTTAAGTCCAGGTATATTTCCTGTATAGACATAATCTAATCCTTCTTCTTTCCCTATTTGATAAGCTTTTTCTAAAATCTCAATGGATGTGTCTGGAACATTTTTTAATTTCCAGGAAATTTCTCCGCAGAATTTGGTTATATGCCAAGGAGTTTCTTTGCCCAATTCTTTTTTTATAAACTGGGCTATTTTTCTTATATTATCTTCCTTATCGTTTAACCCAGGAATGATTAAGGTTGTTACCTCAGTCCAAATTTTTTTGCCTTTCAGTCTTTTTAGTGTTTCTAAGACTGGTTTGATTTTTGCCTGGCAATACTTAACATAAAAAGAATCTTCAAAACTTTTTAAGTCGATATTCACGGCATCTAAATATGGATAAATTAGATTGAATAAATCTTTTGACCAGTAGCCATTCGAAACCCAAACATTTTTAATACCATTTTTTTCAGCTAACTTCATTATGTCTAGGGCATATTCTGAAAAAATTGTAGGTTCTGTATATGTGTAGGAAATGCTTGGAAGCTTATTTTGGAGAGCAATTTTAATAATATTTTCTGGAGATATTTCCTTCCCTTCAACTTGTGACGCTTGAGAAATTTTATAATTCTGACATGATTTGCATTTAAAATTACATCCCACAGTTGCTATTGATAAGGAGTCACTGCCAGGAAGAAAATGGAAAAAGGGTTTCTTTTCAATGGGATCAATTTCTAAGGCGCAAAGTTTTCCGTAATTTAAAGAATAAAGCTTTCCCTCATGGTTTTCTCTCATATTGCAGATGCCCTTTTCTCCTGAAGAGATTAAACATAAATGAGCGCAATTTCTACATCTTACTTTATTTTTTTCTAATTTTTGGTAAAGATATACCTCTTTTGTTTTTTTTGCCATAGTAATGCTTTTTTCATTTTATCATCATCAAAGAAAAAAAGAAGGCACTGTTATTTTAGTTAAATAACAATGCCTATTTTAAGAAATTTCTAAGAAAAATACCATCTTTTGAATCTCTTAATTTTCGTAAAGCCCTTTTTTCAAGTTGCCGTATCCTTTCTCTCGTTAAACCTAAAATATCTCCTATTTTTTTAAGGGTTTGCCCTTCATTATCTTCTGTTTCCATTCCTACTCTCATCTTTAAAATCTTTGTTTCTCTTTTTGTGAGGTGTAACAAAAAAGCATTATCTATTTCTTTTTTTAATTCGTCTTGTTCTATTTTGTCTAAAATAGAACACTTACCTTTTTGTTTTAACAATTCAATCATTCTAGTATCTTCGATTGTTGAGTCTTTGTTTCCTTGAGTGTTTATAACAAAAAAATCAAGCTAAATTTTCTTTTTTTGTTTTATTTCTTCAATTTGTTCTATTTCTTTTTTGTCAAGTCCGCTTTCTTCCGTAATTTCAGATAGAGAAGGCTCTCTTCTCAGCTTTTGTTGTAATCTTATCTTACTTTTTTCGTATTTGCAGGTATTTTCCGATATATAAAACGGAATTCTAATTATGTCTTTTCGATCATAAACAGCTCTTATCATTGCTTGCATTATCCACCATGTTGCGTATGTTGAAAACTTATATCCTTTCTGAAGATCAAATTTTTCAATAGCAGTTATTAATCCTATATTTCCTTCTTGGCAGATGTCTTCAAACTTGAAGCTGGTTCCAAAGTATAGGGGTCTTAGTCTGTTTGCCACCAAATAGACTAATCCTCTGTTTCGCAGAGCAATTTCATTTCTTAGATGTTTATTATGAGGATCTTTTTTGAGCTTCTGAAGTAATTTTTTTACTTTAGCTGACGAAAAAGAAAAAGAGCGGTCGAGAGAGTTATCATGATACTCCTTAATTTCTTTTTTTTCTTTTAAATGAACATTATTCATTCAATTACCTCCTTATAATCAAATTTTATATTTTAGGATACCATTATTAAGGTAAATTGTAAAGTTGGGTTTGTTTTGTTATCATAATGTCATATGGACAAACATAAAATTTTTATAGCTATAAATATTCCCGAAAAAATCAAAGAGAGGTTCTTAAATTATCAGAAAAAATGGAACGATTTGCCCGTGAGGTGGGTAAAAAAAGGGGATATGCATATAACACTTGTTTTTGTCGGTAATGCTTCAAGCAAAGAGATGGGATATATTTGTGAAGCAGTTAAGAAAGAAGTTTTAAATTATTCTTTTTTTAATATCAACTTCAAAAAGATATTATATTTTCCTGAAAATAAAATTCCTCCTAGAATGATTTGGGTATTAGGAGAAGGGGTAGAGGAATTATCTAACTTAAAGAAAAGTTTAGAAAATGCATTACTAAAGGAAGGAATTCATTTTCCCATTGGAATGAAGATGTTTAAACCTCATATTACATTAGGAAGAGTTAGAGTTTGGGATTGGAAAAAAATTGAGCCTGACGAAAGAGAAGATATAGAAGAAGATATTTCTATGAATTTTGAAGTTAATTCTATTGAGGTTATGGAAAGCAAATTAAAAAGGAAAGGGGGACCTGAATATACTATCTTGGAAAGTGCAAAATTAAAAAACTAGTATCTCGTCCGCCAGCCGGCGGATTAGGTATCTGGTCCGCCAACCGGCGGATAAGTTGTCTATCCATCGGCAATAAACTTTTCAAGGTATCGGACGTTCAAATCCCAGCGTGA
>CAZHQQ010000019.1:0-7911 GCA_964534925.1 uncultured Candidatus Saccharibacteria bacterium
GGAGCAGGATTGCTCTTGAATATATCAAAGTATTCAGTAGAATAACTAATAACTAACCGTCGGTTAGCAAAGACAGCTGGCGGAACTAACAATCAATAATTATGAGGATAATATTTACTGGAGGGGGGAGTGGAGGACACATCTTCCCAATAATTGCCATAGTGAGAGAATTAAAGAAGATTCGTCCTGATTTTTCTTTTTATTTCGTTGGTCCAAAAGATGAATCTGGAGCTTTTATGCTCTCTAGAGAAGGGATTAAAGTAAAAAGCATACTTGCTGGTAAGATAAGAAGATACTGGAGTTTTAAGGCTTTCTTCCAGAATATTTTTGATGTTTTCAAAATGATAATTGGATTTATTCAAAGCTTTTTTTATCTCTTCTTTCTTTTCCCAGACTTAATTTTTAGTAAAGGGGGATATGGATCCTTTCCTGTCTCTCTCTTGGGGTATATTTTCTTTACTCCCGTAATGCTCCATGAATCAGATATTACTCCCGGGCTTTCTAATAAAATAATATCAAAAATTGCCTTAGAGATATTCGTTTCTTTTCCTGTTAAAGAAGTAATTTTTTTCTCTCCAAAAAAAATAATCTCAGTTGGAAATCCTGTTAGGAAAGAAATAAAGAATGGTTCAAAAGAAGAAGCAGAAAACATTTTTAATTTAAAAAAAGGGAAGCCAATTCTCCTTGTTTTTGGGGGGTCTCAAGGATCTCAAAGGATTAATAACTTAATCCTTAATATTCTTCCACAGCTTTTGGATGATTTTCAGGTTATTCATCAAGTAGGGCCGAAAAATTTAAAAGAGGTAAATGCTGAAGCAAAGGTAATGGTTAGCTCTCCTCTTGATAAATATTATCATACTTATCCTTTCTTAGACGAAAAAAAACTCAAACATGCTCTTAGTGCTTGCGATATTGTTTTGGCAAGAGCAGGTTCGGGAGCTATTTTCGAGATTGCTCTTTGCGGAAAACCTTCTATCTTAGTTCCTCTTCCTGGATCGGCTCAGAATCATCAGGTCAATAATGCTTATTCTTATCAAAACAAAGGAGCATGTCTTGTGATAGAAGAAAAAAATTTAACTTCCCATTTTTTTCTTGAAAGATTAAATTATATGATGTCGGATCCTGAAAGATTGAAAAGGATGTCCATTTTTGCTGAAAATTTTTCTCGTCCTAGGGCAGCTGAAATAATTGCCAAATATATAGTAGAATATTTAATTTATTAGAGTATTATTAGAACATGGATGATTATCTTAAAAATCCAAAAAAGATAAGAGTGAGAATCGCTCCGTCTCCTACGGGTAAATTTCATATTGGGACTGCTAGAACTGCCTTATTTAATTATCTTTTTGCAAAAAAATATGATGGAGCCTTTGTCTTGAGAATTGAAGATACTGATACTGAAAGGTCTAAAGTTGAATTTGAGCAAGACATTATTGAAAATCTTAAATGGCTTAAAATTGATTGGACAGAAGGACCACTTTCCGAATATCAAACAAAGAATGATGGTAAGGAATATATCGGAGAATATGGGCCTTATAGGCAGAGCAAGAGAATTCCGATTTATGAAAAATATCTAAAGAAAATCTTAGAAGAAAAAAAGGCTTATTATTGTTTTTGCACAAAAGAAGAACTTGAAGCTAAGCATCAATATCAGATGAGTATTGGTCAGATCCCAAGATATGACGGGAAATGTAAAAATCTTTCTCCAGAAGATGTGAGAAAGAATTTAGAAGAAGGGAAACCCTATGTTGTAAGATTTAAGAATCCTAACAAAAAAGTTTCCTTTAATGATTTAATTAGAGGAAAAGTAGAAATTGATTCTTCTTTAAGTGATGATTTTGTTATAGCTAAAAGTATTTCAAATCCTTTATACAATTTTGCAGTTGTAGTTGATGACTTTGAAATGAGAATATCTCATGTCATAAGAGGAGAAGATCATATTTCAAATACGCCAAGACAGATTTTAATTCAGGAAGCTCTTGATTTGCCTCATCCTAAATATGGTCACTTGCCTTTAATTTTAGGAGCTGATAGGTCAAAACTTTCAAAAAGACATGCCGTAATTTCTGTCTCAGAATATAAGAAAGAAGGATATTTATCAGAAGCATTGATAAATTTTATGGCTTTTCTTGGATGGAATCCCGGCACAGAAGAAGAAATTTATTCTTTGAATTCTTTAATTAAAGCATTTTCCCTAGAAAGGATACAGAAAGGAGGCGCTGTTTTTAATATTAAAAGACTTGACTACCTGAACGGATGTTATATTCGTCAAAAACCTTTAAAGGAAATAACAGAATCCTGTATTCCTTATTTGATTAATGGTAATTTAATAACACCAAAGCCAGAAGCTCAAAAAACAGTTCCTAAAATAGAATTTTTAGGGACTTCTGGAGTTGATTTTTCAAATAAGTTTATAGTTAACGAAACAAAAAAAGAAATAAGTTTTGATTTTTTAAAAGAAGTAATTTCTCTTTATCATGAAAGATTGAAAAAACTCTCAGAGATATCTGATTTTACGGATTTCTTCTTTAAAACGAGCCTTAATTATGATAAAGATCTACTTCTTTGGAAGTCTTATTCTGAGAGCGAAATTAAGCTATCACTTGACAAATCAGAAAAGATATTGTCAAAAATAGAAAAAGAAAATTGGACAAAAGACAATTTATCTACAAGTTTTTTAAAAGAATTAGAAGTTTCTAAAGAAGATCTCGGCGAATCCCGTTCTGTAGGAGCAGGGGATAAAGGATATCTTCTTTGGCCCCTCAGAGTCTCTCTTACAGGCAAAAAAGCATCTGCGGGTCCTTTTGAGATAGCATTTGTATTGGGAAAAGAGGAAAGTATAAAAAGGATAATAAAAGCAAAAGAAATTCTTTAATCAACATATGAAAAAGGGAATAATTATTTTTTTATTATTATTTTTAGTAATTCCTTTTTTTTCTTTAGGCGAAGAAAAAAATATATATATACCTAGTTCTTTCCAAGAGGTAGAAGATATGGGTAAAGAGAAAATTGAAAGCGGAGGGATGATAGAATCGATTAAAAATATCTGGAATGACGAAGTAGCTCCTTTTTTTAGAAAATCGTGGGAAATCATCATAGGTTTTTGGAATAATAAGATTAAGCCTTTATTTCAAAAAGAAATAGATAAAAGAGGATCTGTAGTAAGGGAAGAGTTAGAAAAAGAAAAGAATGAGATTAAAGAAGAAGCACCTAATGTAGGAAAATCTCTTTGGGAAAAATTTAAAAGATTAATTCATATAAATAACTAATCTGCCAACTGGCCCAATACGATATACGATATACGGTATACGAAACAAAGGGGAGCATTGACAAGCCTTTTAGAAGGCTATATTATAAGTATAGTAAAGTGAGTATAATATCCCTTACACTCATATAATATATACATATATATGATCAAAAACTTTAAGAGCAACGTATCTTTGATTAAACATATTCCTTTATTTATAAAATATTGCAAAGAAAGAGGTCTTTCGGAAAAAACTTACGAAAATTATAATCGCTATCTTAAAAGATTTATTGCGTGGCTGAAGAAAACAAAAAAAGAAAGTTTGAAACCTCACGAATTGACCATAGAAGATGGTCGGAGCTATCAACTCTATTTATCTTATTATTGTGATAAAAATGGTAAACCTTTAAAGAGAATCACTCAGCATTACTATTTAATCGCTCTGAGGGCTCTTTTAAGCTATTTCACAGTCAAAGACATAGTTTCGCTCAATCCAGACAAAATAGTTCTTTTTAAGCTAGATAGACGGCAAAAAGATATAAAATTAATTAGCTCGGACCAGACAAAAGAACTTTTATCGCTTTGCAAGGTTAAAACAGTAATTGGACTAAGAAATAGGTGTATTTTAGAAGTATTAATGTCTACTGGATTAAAAGTAGATCAACTTAGGAAGCTTAATAGAAATGACTTGGAGACAGTCTCGAAAATAATTTCCGATAAATCTTTGTATTGGATAAAAAGATATTTAAAGACAAGAAAAGATTTCAATAAAGCATTATTTGTAAATTACAGAAGCAGAAAAAAGGCAGATAGACGATTAACAGCTCGTTCTATTGAAAAGATAACTAAAAAGTATGGAGAAGATATGGGACTCCCCTTCTCTATCAGCCCAGAAATATTGCGCTGGAGTTATGCTTATTCAATTTCAAACAAAGAAGTAAAAATTAATAATATTTTTCTTCATGAAAAGATAATTATTAATGGAATGATGGATATTAAAAAATACTTACTTGAAAAACCATTGACATTTTCTAATCCAAAAAGTCAAAAACTCTACAAATGGAATATTATTGAAAAAGCTATTAACAAAGAAATGCTTTGGTTAAAGGAAAATATTTTTGTTATGCCAGAAAAATTCAGACATAATAATCCCTCTTTTCTAGAATGTGATACTTGTATTTTAAGAAAAATAGCAATTTTAATAATTAGTGGGGATATTAACTGTACGGAGTTTATGGTTAATAATCATAAAAGTTTCTGGGAAAATTTTTCCGAGCAATCAATACTTAATAGAACAAGTATCCATGGAGGAGAATGGCATAGGAAAATGATGGATGTAGTTATTAATTATTTTAAGAATAACCCTATCAAAGTTAACCTTGATGAGATTATTATAGAACCTGCCTTAACCTACGGAAGAGCAGATATTGGCCTTCGTATTAAGGAAAATAAAAATATTTATATAGAAATAGGAAGTATTTCTTCTTTCTTTAAACTTTGGTATAATCTTGCTACTATGAAAAATAGTATTTTTCTAATTATATCCTTTGAAGATAAAATAATTAAATTTATTACTTAATTTATGATAAAATTACCACTTCCCTATTTTGATGATTTTCTTTTAAATCTCCAAACAAATAACTACTCAGAAGAAACAGTTTATAATTACGAGAGAGACCTAATAGTATTTCAAGATTTTTTAGAAGAAATTAACGTAAGATTTAGCAAGATAGACAAGAAGACTATTCTTAATTATAAGGCTTACCTTTCTTCGCGGGACAGAAAAACTCCAAAAATGGAGAAAGGAAAGCAGAAACTTAATAGCTATTCAATGAACAGGATGCTGTCTTCTTTACGGTCTTATGTTAAGTTTTTAATAGATATAGATTATAAGGTTCCTGTCCCTCCCGAAGCTATAAAATTAGTCAAAAATATAAAAAAACATCCGCGAATATCGGAATTTGAAGAAATAGTAAAATTAATCGAATCTCCTACTAGATTTGAAAAAAACAAGCTTATTGCCATAAGAAATCGTGCCATGCTTGAAACGCTTATTTCTACAGGGATGAGAATTTCTGAACTTGTTAATCTTAAAAAAGTGCAAATAGATCACACGGGAAGAGTTTTCATTCTCGGAAAAGGGAAGAAAGAAAGATTTGTTTACTTAACGCCAAGAGCTCAAAAATACATTAAAGAATATATAAGCGTTAGAGAGAAGGTAGATTCTTCTTATCTTTTTATTCCCCTTAGAGGTAAAAATGTTCACAAAAAAGATAGGAGAATTTCTCAAAATTATCTTCAGGAAAAAGTAAAAAGATATAGAGAATTATTGGGTTTCAATGTTCCAATCTCCTGTCATTCAATTCGTCATGCATTTGCAACTTATCTAGCAGAAAATGGTGCTAATCCAGCTGCAATTCAAGTTTTATTGGGTCACGAATCTTTAAATACAACTACTAGATATGTTCATGCTTCAGATCGCTACGCAGAAAGAATCCATCGGGAATATCATCCTTTAAAAGAATAGAGGAAATTAAAGATTATAAAGATTTCAAAAAACCGTTAGGGAATCTAACGGTTTTTCTGCATAATTCAAGATTATATATCTATTCCTTAGCGAATCAAGGTTCTGCTGAGCGTTAGCGAGGCAGGTTCTTATTATAAAGGTCGCACAATATTAGAGACCTAAATCGTCCGATATTTTTTTCATAGCTCCTAATGATATTTCTATAAATTCCTCCAAACTTAAATTGAGAAGGTCTTTGCATTTTCCAATGATTTCTCTGTTAGCTCCTTTAGCAAATGATTTTTCTTTAAATCTATTAAGGATATTTTGGACAGTAACGTCAGATATTTTTTTTGAAGGAAGTACCAATGTAGAAGCTACTATTAACCCTGTTAAAGGATCGCAAACGTAGAGGCTCTTCCCCATCAAGCTATCTGGTTCAATTCCATGAGCTTCATTATGTGTTTTCACTGCTTGACAGATTTCTTCGTCTATGTTCAAATCAGAAAGCATTTTTGCACCAACTAAAGAATGTTGAGATAAATCATCTTTGACTTTTTCGTAATCTATATCATGCAAAAGGCCTGCTATCCCCCATCTTTCTTCATCTTCCCCGAAATGACGGGCTAAATCCTTCATCAAAGACTCTACGGATAAGCAATGTTTTATTAGATTCTCATTCTTTAAATTTTGTTTTAATAATATTAAAGCTTCTTCTCTTTTCATATTTTTTTATTTTTTAGTTAATAACTTAGCATCTCTTAATAAAGAACTGAGATAAGAAATAGAAATATGATTTTCTTTTGCAAATTTTTTAATATCTAATTCCAAAAGATCTCCTACAAGCATTATTTTTTTTGAAACGAAAACATCTGATATGTCTTTTCTTAAAGATTTTAGTATAGTTATAGGATAAAATTCTTCTTTATCTATAATACTTTCGAGACCTCTATTTTTTGGATAGTTCCATCCCAAAAGATCAACTCCTATGCATTTTGAATACTTTATGGCTTTAGTTGTAAACTTTGTATTGGTTACTAGAATACTTTTGGTTTTATTTTTACCATTAAAGATTTTCCCTTTTTTAATATCTAGAAATCTAGCATAATTTGAAAGTGCAATTTGCGAATGAACTCGGCCTCCAGAAAGATTTCTATACTTACATTCGCCAATATAAAAAATATTATCTTTCTCTGCTATAAAATCTATTTCATAAGAACAGCAGCGCCCCTTTACTATCTGATTTAACTTTATTTTAAATCCTTTCTTTGAGAGAATGCTTCCAATATATTTTTCAAAAGGAAATCCTGTCGGTCCTAATTTTCTCATTGCCCTTTTTAGAGAAAATTTTATGGCCAGTTTCTTTTTCTTTCCCAATAGCATTTTTTTTACTTTACTGAATATCTCTGAGGTTTTCATCTCGGGAAAAACCTCTTTTTCTATCTTTTCTGATATCTCTTTGGCGAAACTTGGAGAAGCACCAACTCTTCTTGCAGAACGGTAAACTTTGCTTAGGGAAAAATATTCTTTTTCTCCTCTAGCATTGATTATATAAACTTTTTTTATCATTGCACTTTAGTCCCAGGTGAGACTTCGGATTCTGGTTTTATAAGAATTGGTTTTCCGTCTTCAACTGCTGCCAGAAGCATGCCTTGGCTTTCCATTCCCATCATGCTTTTCGGTTCTAAATTAGCAACCATAATTATTTCTCTTCCAATTAAATCATCGGGATTATAAAATTTGGAAATTCCAGCCAAAAGGGTTCTCTTTGGATTATCTGGGAAATCGGTGCCAAGATCTATTTCCAATTTTATCAATTTTTCCGAATTTTCTACTTTCTCTGCTGAAATTATTTTAGCAACTCTTAAATCAATTTTTTTGAAATCATCAAAACTAATCATATTTTTATGGACGGAAACCAAGTTCTGGTTCTTCTTTTTTTTCTGCTTCTTCGATTGTCCCATGTTCTTTCTCGTATATATCAATATTTCCCTTTAAAGCTTTAACCATTCTCTTTAAATGACCGGGACTTGTTAGTATTCTTGATGTAAGAATAGGCGGATTAAAAGTGTTTACAAAATCAAGGCAAAATTCTTCTTTTGTGTGTCTTACTAACATTAAGTTAGCATAATAACCTTTTAAATCTTTGTCTTCTATT
>CAZHQQ010000020.1:0-6385 GCA_964534925.1 uncultured Candidatus Saccharibacteria bacterium
AATTTGAAAATATTGAACCCTTTAAAATTCCTCTTTCAGGAGGCTATGTTGAGTTTGAAAATGCTATTAAGGTAAAGGATTGGATTTTTCAGTGGGATGGCGATTCTTTAGATAGTAAGCCTTCTTCTAATGAAAACGAAGGAGGAACCTCGAATATTTTAGCGGGAGGAGTTGATATGATCGATCTAACGAAAGGAGAAGGAAAAATTACTTTAACGAAAGTTTTGTCATTAGCTGTAGCGGATGCTGTTAACCCTTGTGCTCTTGCTGTTCTTGCATTAATGCTTATTGCTATTCTTTCTTACAATAGAGAGAAAAAAAGAAATGTCCTATTGGCTGGACTCGCTTTTACTTTTTCCGTTTTTATTATGTATTTAATATACGGAGTTGTGATTATCCGTTCTTTCCAGATTATTCAAGGTTTAACTTGGATTAGGGTTTGGCTTCATCAAATTCTTGGAATTGGAGCTGTTGTTCTTGGTCTTTTTAAAATTAGAGATTATTTTAAATCAGGAGCTGTTTGTAATACTTCTTCTAAGGTTGCTAAGATTGTTTCCAAAGTGACTAGCCCTGCGGGTGCTTTTGTGGTTGGAGCTTTTGTTACTATATTCCTATTGCCTTGCACTATTGGCCCCTATGTTATTTGTGGAGGAATTTTATGTTCCTTGGGAGTAATAAAATCACTGCCTCTGCTTATCCTATACAATATAGTTTTTGTTCTTCCGATGATAGTCGTAGTTTTCTTGATATATTTTGGTCTTTCAAGAATTGAAGATATATCATCTTGGCAGGCAAGAAATCTCAAGCGTTTAGACTTAATTTCTGCCTTACTAATTATTGCATTAGGTGTTTTAATGATATTAAAGATTGTTTAAATTTAGAGAGCTTAAATTTAAAAAAGTCAAATCAAAATATTAAAATTATGTTAAATTTAAAAGATAAAGTAGCAATTGTCACTGGCGCTAGAAGGGGTATTGGCGAAGCAATTGCCTTAAAGTTAGCAGAACAAGGAGCAAAAGTTATAGTAACTGATATCTCAAAAGAGGATTGCCAAAAAGTAGTTGAGAAAATTGAAACTTCTGGAGGAGAAGGACTTGCTTTAAAGTTGGACGTGACAAAAGAAGATGAGATTAAAAGCGTAGTTGAAGGAACAAAAGAAAAATTCGGGAAGATTGATATTTTAGTCAATAATGCTGGTATATTTATACAGAATAATCTAGAAGAAATGGAAACATCAGAGATAAATAAGATGCTCGATATAAACCTAAGAGGATCTATCATGTGTATAAAGAATGTCTTGCCTGGGATGAAAGAACAGAAATACGGGAAAATTATTAATATTGCAAGTATCGCTGGTTTTGTGGGGTTTGATTTATCAAGTATTTACTGCGCCAGCAAGGGAGCTTTAGTTAACTTGACGAGGGAGTTAGCATTAGATCTTGGTTCTTACAAGATTAATGTTAACGGTGTTGCCCCCGGTGTTATTGCAACTGAAATGACGAAAGATATGCTTTCTGATGAAAAGGTAAAATCAGCTCTTCTCCAAAATATCCCTTATAATAGAATAGGAAAACCTGAAGACATTGCTTCTGCTGTTGTATTTTTAGTAAGTGATGAGAGTGAATATATTACTGGTCAAACTTTAGTTGTTGATGGGGGTTGGCTTACAAAATAGATCTAACGGGGTAAAAAAACTAAAAATACATTTAAAGATAGGCCAAATTTGCAAGATATATAAGGTTGATGCTAAAAGTTTAATTAAAGACCTAAATAAGAAGATAGAGAAATAATATGCTTTTGAAAGTTAAGGGATTAAAGGTAAAAGGAGATGGGAAGGAAATCTTAAAAGGAGTTAATCTGGATATTAAGAAAGGAGAAGTCCAAGCTCTTCTGGGTCCTAATGCTTCTGGAAAGAGTACATTAGCTCATGCTATTCTTGGTAATCCAAGATATAAAATTACTCATGGAGAGGTGGTTTTTGATGGAAAGAATATAACCAAATTTCCTCCAGAGAAGAGGGCTAAATTGGGGATAGCTTTATCTTGGCAAAATCCTCCTGCAATTAAAGGGGTTAGGCTTTCATTGCTTCTTTCCAATATCTCTAAACACAAAGCAAATGAATCATTATTGAAAAATCTTTCAGAAAGAGAGGTTAATTTAAATTTTTCTGGAGGAGAAAAGAAAATTTCAGAACTTACCCAGATTTTGTCTTTAAGACCTAAGCTCGTCATATTTGATGAGATTGATTCTGGGTTGGATATAAAGAAAATAAAAGAGTTCTCAATGATTATTAAAAAAGAGTTAGTAGATAAGAAAGTTTCTGTTATTTTAATCACTCATTCGGGAGAAGTTTTAAAATTTTTAAAACCGTCTCTTATTAATATAATGATTAAGGGAGAAATTGTTTGTAGACAGAAAGATTGCAAAAAAGTTTTAGAAACTATTAAAAAATATGGTTACGAAAAATGTAGAGAAAAAAGCACATTACTTTCAGAGGGATAATAAAATAGTAAATCTTTCTGATATCAAAGGAGTAGAGATTCTTTCTTCTAAAGATGCTTGGAAGAAATATGATTGGGTTAAAAGACATTTCTCTTCAAAACCCATTGAAGGATATTTTATTTGGGTTAAAGAACAAATTAGTTTTCCCTTGGTAAGTTGTCTTCTTTTGGCTTCGCACAATGCGAAACAAAATCTCCAAAATCTTATTATAATAGAAAAAGGATTGAAGGTTTGTCTCGTAGGAACCTGCACTTCTGCTAAAAAAACTTTACATGGGACTCATAAAGCTCAAGGTAAAATTATCTTAAAAGAAGGAGCCACTCTTGATTATAAACATTCTCATTCTTGGGGAGAGCAAGATATTTTGGAATCAAATTATCTATTTCTATTAGGGAAGAAATCTCATCTTTCTTATATCTTAAATCTTGCCTCAAGCCCTAAAAAATTTAATATGGAAAATGAGATGATTGTTTCCGAAAAAGCTAGTTGTGATTTTAAATTAAAAGGAATTTTCAATTTAACTAGAGGGAATATTCAAGATAGACTGATTTTAAAAGGAAAAGATTCTTCGGGACAAGTTCAATTAAGGATGGCTGTGAAGAAAAAAAGTAAAGTTTCGGCTATTTCCGAAATAAGAGCTGACGCTTCCGGTAAAGGACATTTGGATTGTCAGGGATTGCTTGTAGAAAAAGGATCAAGTATTTTACTTGAGCCAAGATTGACTTGTAATAACAAAGAAGCTCAAATTACTCACGAAGCTTCAGTTGGTAAGATATCTGAAGAACAATTAAACTATTTGAGAATGAGAGGGTTTAGCGAAACAGAAGCAATTAAGCTAATTATTAATGGATTTCTAAAAGTATAAATAAAATGGAAAAAATAAAACAAGATATTTTAAATTGCCGAAGGTGTCCTCTTTATAAAACTAGGATTAATCCAGTAATAGGAGAAGGGAATTTACGAGCGAAAATATTGTTTATTGGAGAAGGTCCAGGAGCATCAGAAGATCAGACAGGACATCCTTTTATAGGTAGGGCAGGAAAGATTTTAGATGAACTTTTGGATTCGGCTGGGATTAAACGGGAGGATGTATATATTGCAAATATTCTCAAATGCCGTCCTCCACAAAATCGTAATCCTCAGAAGGAAGAGATTGAGGCTTGCACACCTTACCTTTTAAAGCAGATAGAAACTATTAAACCAGAAGTTATCTGTACTTTAGGGAACTATTCAACTGCTTTTATTATGGAAAAGTATGGGTTGGGGGAGAAAGTCCAGGGTATTTCAAAAATCCATGGTAAAATATTTGATGTTTCTAAGAAACCAGAGCAAGTGCCTCTTCTATGTTTGGATAACGAAGGAGATGAAAAAGAATACAGCGACGAGGTAAGGTATTTTGGTTCGAGTAATGGTTTAAAAATAATTCCTCTTTATCATCCTGCAGTTGCAACTTACAATATAAATATGAAGGGAACTTTAAAGGAGGATTTTAAATTACTGAAATCTTTCAAATGATAAAAAAATAAATGCTTATTTGCTAATTTTGCCTTTTTGACTACTATTTTCTTTAAATTAAGGGTATAATAACAAATGAGGGAGAAATACAAAAATTCATTTTTGTATTTCAAGCGAAAGAGGTAATTTCAAGGTTCTTGAGGAGCGAAGCGACGAAAGGTTCTTATAATAGCAAAAGGAGATCTTTTGAAAGGTCGAAAGATAATTCTATTAAATATTATGACTGAAGAAGCTGTAGAATATATAGGATATTGCGTTAAGTGTAAAGCTAAAAAGAAAATGGTGGACCCTAAGATAATCGAAATGAAAGGAAAAGGGACGACCAAAAGAAGAGCTGCTACAGGAACATGTCCTGATTGTGGCACTAAAATGTTTAGGATATTAGGGAAAGCCTAATTGGTTTTTTCTGAAAGCTTTCAGATTCTTTTGTTCAAGAGCCGCTTTTTAGCGGCTCTTGGGCTTCTTGTCTTGTTAAATAAAATGATATAATTTCTCTAATATGAATAGAGGTGGAAGAAAATGGGTTTTTGGAATAATACTTCTCCTTATTTTGTCTAACATTATTATATGGAAATCATTTTTCCATTTAAAAGGAGAAGGAATTCTTGAAGTTACTTTCTTTGATGTCGGACAAGGGGATTCTATTTTTATTGAAGATCCATGTTCTCATCAGATTTTGATTGATGGTGGTCCTGATAATACTGTTTTGGAAAAACTTTCTGAGAATATGCCTTTTTGGGATAATTCTTTAGATTTAATAATACTGACCCATCCCGAACATGATCATATTTTTGGGTTAATGGAAGTTTTGAAAAGGTATAAAGTTGATAATGTTCTTTGGACGGGTGTTCTAAGAGATAATGCCGAGTATAGAGAATGGAATAATCTTTTAAGAGAAGAAGGAGCTAATATAAGTATAGCTCGGGAAGGTCTAAAGATTTTTTCTAAAGATTGTTCTTCTGGTAATATTGAGATAGAGGTGTTTTATCCTTTTGAAAGCTTAGAGGGGGAGGAGGTAAAAAACATGAATGATAGTTCTGTTGTTTTAAAATTATCTTTTAAAGAAAGTAGTTTCCTTTTTACGGGAGATATATCTGGCTCAGTTGAAAAAAGACTTGGAGACGAAATTGATTCTGATGTTTTAAAGGTAGGTCACCATGGGAGTAAAACTTCAACCAGTGAGGGTTTTTTAGAAAAGGTCTCGCCAATGATTGCCGTTATCTCAGCTGGGAGAAATAATTCATATGGCCATCCTCATCCAGAAGTTTTAGAAAGATTAAAAAGTATTGAGATTTTGAGAACTGATACCTATGGCGATATTAAGATATTAAACGATGGTAAAAGATTCTCTTTTCCTCAATTTGCAGAGAAAAAATAATAATGATATAAATTAGTATATGGAAAATAATATAAAAGAAGAAAAAACACTGGTTTTAATAAAGCCAGACGGTGTTAAAAGAGGACTTGTGGGCGAAGTTATCTCTAATATTGAAAAAAGAGGGCTTAAAATTATTGCTCTTGAAATGATTTGTGCTTCGGAAGAACAAATTGATGGTCATTATCCTAAAGACGAAGGTTGGCTAAAAAAGATAGGAGAAAAAACCATTAAGAATTATGAAAAGTATGGGATTGACGTTGAGGAAGGATTAGGGACTAAGGATACTTTAGAAATAGGAAAGATGGTGAGAGAGTGGATATTGGATTACATGACATCAGGACCTGTAATAAAAATGGTTGTCCAAGGAATCCATGCTATTGATATGATAAGAAAGATAGTAGGGACAACTATTCCTTCTCAGGCTGAGATGGGGACTATAAGAGGAGATTTTTCCGTTGATGATGCTGCTGCGGCAAACAAAGATAAAAGAGCAATTCATAATCTTATTCACGCTTCAGAAAATCAAGAAGAAGCAGACCATGAATTAAAATTTTGGTTTGCTCCCGAAGAGATACATAATTATAAGAGAGCTGAAGAGGATATTATGTTTTAATTTGTGAATTGTAACTTGTGATTTAATAATTGACTTGATATAATCAAGGTACCCTGCTGAAGCTTTAGGAGATTCTGGAACAAATTTAATAAGAGGGAATCTTATATCATGTGGTGCTCCTCGTAGCGATTACATTGCGGATACCCACTTGGATTATTTTCTAGAAGAATTCTCCTAAGTAAAGCGGGGTATAAAAGCGTCCTTTTGTCAGGGCGTTTTTGTTTATTAACAGCCGTATGTTGAATTTATTTTTTTTGTTATAATTACAAGTAAGGGAGAAATACAAAAATTCATTTTTGTATTTCAACCGAACGAAGTAATTTCAAAGATTTTAAGGATGGAAGCGACGAAATCCTTATAATAATTTAATAAAATGA
>CAZHQQ010000020.1:6485-7907 GCA_964534925.1 uncultured Candidatus Saccharibacteria bacterium
AACCCCGGTTTTAAATTGTCAGCGGTTGATACCTGGTATCAACCGACTCAGTTCTTCTTTAGTTCTCACCGGAGACGCCCCTTTTAAAACAAAAAACGCCAAAAAGGCATTTTTATTTCAAAGTCGGGGCACCCGGATTCGAACCGGGAATCACACGTACCCCATACGCGCATGTTGGCCGTTACACTATGCCCCGATTATTTAAGCGTTAATTGCTGGGAGTTAGGAATTAATTGATAGAAATTAACAACTCACTTTCTTATTTTAATTTCGAAAGTGCCTTAATGCATTTAGTGCAAGCCAAAACTCTTTTACCAGCATATTTCTTATAAGCTGGTCTACTGACATCAAGAGGAACCTTCAGCCATTGAAGATTTGGATATTTTCTTGTTTTGACAGTCGGATTATATTTTCCTCTAAACTTTATTCTCTTCCCGACCATTCTTCCTGTTTTTTCACATATTGCGCATTGCTTTGCCATAATTTTGTTTATCTTATTGATTGCCACAAAGTAGCATTTGGTAGAATAAGTTTTTAAAACTGAATTCATACTATCAGTATTTTCTATTTTTTTCAAGCCCAGTTAGAAATTTATCTTAAACAAACAAGAATAGCACATTAGTTATTTACATAATCGTAAAAATGTTTTTAAATTTTTAAAAATATTTTACTAAAGGTTTATAAGAATATAAGTCTATGTTATAGTGATGTCAATGTTAATAATTATCTCACTAGTAATACTTCTTTTTTCAATTATGATTCATGAGGTTGCTCATGGTAGTGTTGCTTATCAGCTTGGCGATCCTACGGCGAAATATGCGGGAAGGTTAACTTTGAATCCTTTAAAACATATTGATCCTTTTGGGACAATTTTAGTTCCTTTGATTTTAGTTGTTCTAACTGCGGGCAATGGACCGATTTTTGGTTGGGCAAAACCAGTACCTGTCAATCCTTTTAATTTTAGAGATCAAAAATGGGGGAGCTTAAAAGTTTCAATAGCAGGTCCTCTTGCAAATTTTTTCTTAGCTCTTGTTTTTGGACTTCTTATCAGGCTTATTCCTCTTTCTCCTACCTCTTTATATATATTTAGTTTAATAGTCATTTATAATCTTCTTTTAGGTCTTTTTAATTTAATTCCAATTCCACCTTTAGATGGTTCTCATATATTATTTTCTCTTTTGCCTGAAAAATATAATAATATCAAAACTATGCTTAGCCAATATGGGTTCGCAATTTTAGTCTTCTTTATATTTTTGGGACTGCCTTATCTTTTTAAGATAGCAATATTTTTTTATTCTTTGATTTCCGGTGAACCTCTATAATTTCGAATTAGTTATTTATTATTCATCTATCCATCGGCAATAAACTTTTCAAGGTATCGGACGTTCAAATCCCAGCGTGATTTGCCGTCCTGCGCTCTCG